>CAZTDW010000020.1:0-29463 GCA_964611835.1 uncultured Rikenellaceae bacterium
CGGTATTCGGACCCTGCGAACTGGAGTACAGCACCGCAAAATCCGGTACTGAACTTGAAAGCAGGCTGAATTCAACCACATACCCTGAGGTAGCAACATGGCCTACTGCCGAAGCATACTTTGATGTTTTCTGGTTCGTTCCGCAAAATGAATATGTTGTAAATAATCCAATGGCACAGACCGAATACATATGGGGTTACCTCGCATCACGCAGGTGAATAAGGTTTCATCAGAAATCGTTTCATATTTTATTGACTTATCATTTAAATTCTGCTTTCTGTTTATAATGCAGGAGGTATCTTGAAGAAAACCGGTCATTCCCGTTAACTTCCAGGATCAATTCAAACCGGTCTGTATTCCATTGTGGAAGAATTGTCTGAACGGCAGGTCCTTCTATGTTTTTATTGCTTTCTGCCTTGCCAAACTCCCATCTTTGCAGGATTATTTCCTTGCCATCGGCCCTTAGCTTTATTGAAACAATGCCACCCTGTGGAATATTCTCGTACAAATCATTCAATATGAAAATTTCAGCTGAGAAAGCTTCTCCTTCAGTCCAAGAAAATTTCAGAATACGGGCGCTTGCTAGGAATGGCCGGCACGAATTGCCTACCGCATATAAAGCAGGTTTGGGTTGATTTGGATAATTGATCAGGCTGTTGTTTGCTGCCGTGATCCATGGTTCATTGTAACACCAGTTCAATGCCATGGAGCAAACGGGCTTCTGACGGCGTGCCTCTTCGTAAATACATTTATATCCCTCGCATTGCAGCCATTGACTTTGTTTGACCAGTGTTTCCAGGTTGTCAGCTTTTCCAAAATACGATTCCAGTAAATCTTTCATCAACCAGGTATCCCCCTGCCATGCTTTGAACGCATGGTGGCTTTCCCAGCTGGTACCGGGTTTGGGAGGGAATAACTCATTTTCGGGAATAATCATTTTTAATAACTCCACAGAGGCTGTGCCAGGCATGCCAAACTCGGTGTAAGCGGTTGCAGTGGATCGGGGCATTTTCTGAAATACTTCCTCTCCTGTGTCAAAATACCTGAAAACATAGTTTCCATGTGCCATTCCCATAACCGGGGATGTGGGCAGAAATGGAGTTTTTGGGTCCAGAAGGAAACACTGGCTGTTTAGCAACCGGATAGCAGGCGACTGATCCGTCATACCCGACCAGGAATTAAAAAGTTCATTCCCCCCGCACCAGACAGCATGGCAGGCATGTTTTCGTATCCGTTTGATAATCGCCTCTGATTCCTGGTTTAATACTGACAGGTAATGAGGAGTCCCTTCATAGTTATTGCATGCAAGCGGAAACTCAGTCCATATCAGGATACCCTTTTCATTGCAGAGTTCATAGAATGACTCCTTGTTGACTATTCCACCGCCCCACACCCTGAAAATGTTAAAATTGGCATTTATTGCATTGTAAATCAGTCCGGCATATCTCTCCCGGGTGATAATCCCGGGGAAAATTTCAGGATTTACCCAGTTGGAACCCTTCCCGAATATTTTCCGTCCGTTTAATTCAATTGTAACAGGGGGATTACTTCTGCCCTTTGGGAAAGTATCGGGCTTACTCCAGGCTCCGTCGTGCATTACAAGCTGAATTTTCCTGAAACCGACTTTGCTGACCTTTCTGTCCAAAATCCTGTTTCCTTTCTTCAGAATAAATTCCGAAGTATAAAGATTCGGGATTCCGTGGTCATGAGTCCACCAGAGCAAAGGATTTTTAAGATCAATTTTTTCATCGGCTAAACCTGATAATTCACCGCTTTTATAAAGGACAGTTTTTCCGGCCGGATCGGTCAGGTTCCACTGATATTGTGTATTTTCCAGGTTTTCACCCTCAACTTTCAAATGAATTTCAGCATTCTGAAAATCATCTGAAAGCTCATAATCCACGAATACATCATTTAAATGTGATTGATACCTGGTCTCAAAAAATGTTTCATCCCATATCCCGGAAGGAATCAGACGAGGATGCCAGTCCCATCCATAACTTACAGCAGGCTTTACGCTTTGAGCTGCATTCGAGCGATACCCGCTTTCGGGAGTTCCGGGAATTTTGGGAACAGGAAAGATAAGGACTTCGAGGGTATTTTCTGCCAGTAATTTGCCTGTTAGGTTAACTTTTACCGGCTTAAACATACCTTCCTGTGAAAATATCTTTACATTGTTTAACAAAATCTCAAACCGGTAATCAATTCCTTTGGAAACAAAGAAGAATTGTTCTCCTTCAGCTAATTTTGGTTTTTTGAAACTCGTTTTATAAGTCCAGTAAACATCTTCCATCCAAAGATAATCCTTCCAGTTTTCGGCATAATTATAATCCCCCAGTCCTTTTGCCCTTGCATAATCCAGCTGGACAGCACCCGGAACTGCAGCTCTGTACCATTCTTTTGGCTTGTCATTCAACTGATAATGAAAACCGACTTTCCAGTCAGGCTTTTCCTGAACTATCACATTGATTCCTGCTGCCTGTATGAATGAAGCTAATAATGGCAGCAACAAAATACTTTTTATTTTCATCATTTTATTATTGATTTTAATTGTACGATGGAACAGACATGGCATTTTAAGTGATATCCCTGTTATGTTCAAGCCAGCCATCCTGCAATGAAGCTTATGGAGAATGGCGCAATTTTCAAAGGTTCACTGCAATCAGGCAATTTCTCAGTTTTTTCTCCGGTCCACAGGTGATCGGTGGCAGCCTCAGAATAGCTTTCGTCGTTCAGCTCCCTTATTTTTAACTTTCCCGTACAGCCTTTGATAAGTACCTTCCTGATGTCGCAGGTGTAATTTACCAGGATCAGACTGATCTGCCTGCCGTCAGTAAGCACCAGGCAATCTGCATAGAGCGGATCCGAACTGATGCTTTTAACTACTTTCATCTGCCTGAGTCCGGCCAGATATCTGAATATGAAATATACGGGAAAAATCATTCCCCTGGCTGCCGGGAACCTGTCATGCCAACGGGAATCATAATCGCCCTGAATGATCCCCCTTTCACCCACAGTTTCATAAAAAGTAATTCCTTTAACTCCTGATTCGCAGAGATACTTGAGACTCCCGACTGTCCAGCAGGCTCCGTAAAGCGACATAATCCTGCTGTCTGCCTGGGAAGGGAAACCATCATCTGCCTGAGGATGTTCATAGTTGCTGACATTTGCATTGAACCTCCTCTGCAGATTTACTGTCGATATCCAGATCCCCTTTCCTAACGAAAAGTTCAGCGCACTGCGGACAGTATATTCCTGCCCACTGAGATTTTCCGTGAGTGTAAGATTGTCTGAAGCGTGCTCCTGGGGATGTATTGAATAGCATAAATAGTCGCTCTGGGCAGTTTCAGGTCTGTTCCTGTTCAATTCGGCAAAGTTGGCATTGGTCCCGGCAGCAATCCTGACACCGGGAAAAACCTCTTTCAGCAGCGGCCCCAGTGCATCGGTGAGATAATCGGGCGTTGATTTTTCTGTTTTATCATAAAGTATTATCAGGAAAACTTCAGTGTGAGCATTGGAAAACCAGTCTATCATATCAATGCACTGATCCATAGCCCTGTCATCAAAAAATAATGCCAGTTCGAGAGGACATCCAAGCCGTTCTGCCTCCATGAGTGCTGAAGTTGCTTTGTCTTTCCAGTTTTCTTCGAACAGGTAAATATCCGTGCGGTAATGGTCGAAAGCAAGCGTCCTGAGAATTTTAATCTCATTGTCTGTAATATTTTCCTGCCTCGACGACCTGCCAATTCCGATCTTTGGCAGTTCCTGAGCACTACCTTCGGTTAAATTTATCCTGATAGTGTCCTCTTTCTGATGTTCTTCAATTTTCCCCTTAACTCTGAGAGTAACTTTCTGCTTTACGGTGTCACCCGTTTTGAGAGTTGCCGGATGAGGATGCTCAAGCGGAGTGCAATATGTTTTATACGAAGCGTCGGTCCAGTTTCTCTGGTCTTCTGTTTCAAAGACATCACCTTCCAGGTCAATCCTGTACCCCTTACCACTTATTATCCATTCCATGGCACATATATTCCTGAAAGGCTGGCATGGATCAATTTCCACAGGGAAATAAAGTGTTTCCTCGGTACCACCGGGATGGAGGATTTTACAGGGTATTCCTGCACACGTCTCAATCGGGTGGAGAATGCAGAATCCGATGCGGTTTTTTTCGAATGTCTTTTTTGCTTTTCCTTCAAAGCTGAAAGTGACAGAATTATTTGATCTGCCTTCAATCAGGTATTCCGCTTCAAATTCAATTTCTTTGTCAGAATACAGGCAGTTATAACTAATTTTAAATGAATCCGGATTTATTTCGGCAATTTCGTTCCTTATTTCTGGAGTGACTGTCAGCCATTCCCTGTCGCGTACTGCAGAATATATCATTCTGATGATCTCTTCTGATCCGGCTTTTATATAACGGATATTCCCATTTTCATAGAGCATAGAAAGGCTGCCGGCTCTTAATTCAATGAATGGTCCCTGGGGATGATCTCCGCTTAATATATGATTATTCTCTGTTGCCATAGGATACTATAATCCGGCTTATATCACAATCCCTTTTCATTTTTAAGGAAGTCACTGCCTCGTTTTTCTCTCAGTCTTGCTGATAAACGGGATACCTGATCCCGGCCGTTATCTTTTTGAATGATATTGAAATTCTCGTCGGGATCGGTATTATGGTCATAGAGCATGGCCGCAACTACTGAATCATTCCGGTTTAAAAACTCGGTATAGAAATGGTTACCCTCGATGAGGGTCACTCCGGCAATGAATTTGCTGACCGCATAATCATCCTCCGTTTTTTCCGGTTTTTTTAGTCTTTCAACAAGACTTTCACCTTCGAGATGAGCGGGAAGTGGCAATCCTGCAAGTTCGCAAATGGTAGGATAGATATCAATAAACTCTGTAATAGTGCTGTTTTTACCGCCTTTGGTCATTCCCGGGATCCTGAAAATAAGAGGAGCATTTAATGAAGTATTGAAATTACAGTGTTTGCACCATAATCCATGCTCCCCCAGGTTCCATCCGTGATCACCCCACAATACAACTATTGTGTTCTTGTCGAGTTTGTTTTTTTTGAGTTCATCCAGCAGTAGCCCTATCTGGGCATCAGTATAGCTGACACATGCATAATAGCCATGGCGAAGTTTGTTTGCAGCGGAATCGGTCAGGGGCCCTGTTTCAGGTATAGTATAATACTGTCTGAGTTCTCCCCAGTTATGGATCGCCTGGCGGGGTGCATCCTCCGGAGGTTCCGGATTTCCTGCTATGCCTATCGCAGCCGGATCATATATGTCCCAGTATTTTTTTGGTGCATTGAACGGCAGATGAGGTTTCAGGAATCCTACTGCCAGAAAGAATGGTCTGTCCCTGTCTGAGACTTTTCTGATAAACCTGATTGCCTTTTGTGCAGTTTTTCCGTCAAAATACAGTGTGTCATTAACATCTCCACATTCAAAGGGCATTCCCCTTTTAATAAGGGTATCAATTTTTAAATTATCTTCCAGCACATAGTTTCTCCACGTACCTGCTCCCGAAGGTCTCCACTCTTCATCCCATGAATTTCTGGAATCGTTCATGTGATGAAATACCTTGCTCAGGGATACGGTATAATAACCATTGTTTCTCAGGTATTGTGGAAGTGTGACAGCGGCAGGATTGTCTTTTTCAGCCCATGTGTCATAATCCAGGAACCTGTAACTGGTTGGTCTTGTTCCGGTCAACAGGCTTGCTCTTGATGCTCCTGAGACCGGAACATTGCAATATGCTCGCCTGAAAATGACACCCTGCGAAGCCAGCCTGTCGATATTGGGAGAGGAAATTGTCTGGTTGCCGTAGCAACCAAGTTCAGGCCTAAGATCATCCACTGCTATAAAAAGTATATTTGGCCTGTGTCTCTCCGGCTTTCCGGGATCATAAGATTTAGTTCTGCATGATGCTGATGCCAGGATCCCGATACAGAACAGTAATGGAGTCTGGTAGTGGAGTTTCATTGCCTGGATTTTTAAAATTCAGAAAGTAAGGTTTTTAAGATACTCACCCGACGACTTCAGGCATGCAAGTCCGTCAGGCACATTGTCCCTCTCGACCATATAATGCTTTATTCCCTGTTCGTCTGCTTCCCTGAGTAGAGATGCAAAATCAATTATTCCTGATCCCGGGCATTCAAAATCCATTTCCGGTCCCGGAGCCATATCCTTTACATGCAGAACAGGAAATCTTCCGGGATACTTCTTCATTATCTCAAGAGGATCAGCTCCACCTTTTTTCACCCAGTAAAGGTCCAGTTCACAAAACACAAGTGAGCTGTCGGTATGCTTCATAAGGTAATCAAAAGGCAGCCCTTCACCCATCCCGTTAAATTCCTTGTTATGATTATGCCAGCAGAATATCAGGCCATTTTCTTTACATACCTTACCTAGATAGTTAAGCCTTTCAGCGCTTTTTTTACAGTCCTCAAAAGTGAAAGGACCACCGGTGTACCATGGCCAGTAGACGATTGCGTATTTAACCTTCAGGCTTTTCAGAAGAGTCATGCTCTTATTAAGTTCATCATCGGTAGCTTTAAATTCAAAACCTCCGGCAGGAAGACTCATACCGATGCTTTTCAGATAAGCCAGGAAGCTTTCGGCAGACTCTCCCATAAAATTGCCTGTTTCAATTTCAGAGAAACCATATGAGGCTGCCTGCTTAAGGACTGCTTTCCAGTCACCCTTAAGCTCTTTGCCTATTATGCCGCTTATAAAACCGAAGTTTTTGAGTTTCTTTTTTCCCTGCAGGGAAAATGCATCCATCGGGAGCATTGCTGCAGAAGCTATAACAGCTGCACTTGAGATGAATTTTCTTCTTGTTATCATGGTTCAATAATCAATTATTAATAATGATTAAATTATTGAATTATAAGTTTTTATATTTTAACCACGGAGTTTCACGGGGTTAAACGGAGTTCCACGGAGGAATTCATGAAGTACTAAAACAGTTCAACTCCGTGCAAAACTCTATGCGACTCCGTGGTTATGAATTAGATTAAAGGTAATGTCCATGGTTTACGATACTCGGGTGTAATATACTTATTGGCCATTTCACTGTTTGTAAACCTTCCTGCTTCGTCATCCCAGATCAGCATTGATTCTCCGCACCTTGCTGCAATGTTCGGTATATGGACATGAATGGCAGCGGCTCTTCCCATTTCAGGGGTACAGACCGGCTTGTTCCTTGTTCTGATGCACTCCAGGAAGTTCATCGCATGTTGTTGGTGGGATTCAGTACCCTCAGTGAATTTGTATTCCTCTGTCTTACCTTTCTTTGCCTGGCTGTCCCATTCCGGTCTGACGATAAGCTTGTTCCGGTCTACTGTAAGTGTTCCGAGGTCGCCGACAAATGCCAGTCCGTATGGTGATTCATATGGTCCGCTCTGTATTCCGGCCGTCATGTCCCAGTTTATGACGAAATCATCCTTTGGATAAATGACATTCATTGAATCGAAAGTCTCCCTCATCCTTGGTTCCTCAAAGGTATTAGCCCCATAAACAAGCACTTTTTCGGGACCTGTCGTAATATCTTTTGCCCACAGGGCAATATCTATGAGATGCACTCCCCAGTCGGACATCAGTCCGCCTCCATAATCCCAGAACATTCTCCATACCCCGTGAAACCTGTTCCTGTTAAATGATCTTGAGGGGGCCGGTCCGAGCCACATGTCGAAATCTATTCCAGGTGGTACCGCTTCATCGGGGATAACCGGCTGCCCCACGCCGTATGTGAAATTAGCCCAGATGTTAACCCTTCTCAGCTTCCCGATATATCCTGATTTTATCATTTTCATCGCTTCCTGGAAAACGAATCCGCTCCTCTGCTGCTGACCGACCTGAACGATCTGTTTGTTGTAATACTTAGATGCCTTTACTATTGAATCGCATTCCGCTATGGTGTTGGCCATGGGTTTCTCAACATACACGTCCTTGCCTGACTGAAGGGCATTGACTACCATCAGACAGTGCCAGTGGTCGGGAGTGCCAATTATCACTGCATCGATATCCTTCTGCTCAAGAAGCTTCCTGAAATCACGGTAAAGCTTTGGTTTCTGGCCAAACTTTTTTTCAAGATCGGCTGCCTTTTCGTTTAGTATATTCTCATCAACATCGCAGAGCGCTGTACAATTTACTCCCGGATTTGAAAGATGCTGCTGAAGATCTCCATAGCCCATATTTCTGCAACCGATAAGCGCAATATTGACGGAATCGCCGGGTGTAAGGCCAGTCGACCATGCCTCATTTGGGATTATTCCGGTCATACCAAGCCCTGCCGAAGTCAGAGCCGTGGTTCCGATAAATTTTCTCCTGTTCATGGATGAATTAATTTGGGAATTGTTATTAATTTAACAAAGGATTATTAACCTGATTGTAGCTGGTAATAAATATACAATGAAACCCACATGATAAAAAATCACAAACAAAAATGATAAAATATTAATTCATGTGGGTTCCATGTGAACCTTTTAGTTTAAGTCTAATATAGTAATTTATTTTCACATGAAACGAGCATGTTTAACAAACACAAACAAGTATGAAGATCTTTCATGCAGGTTCCATCCGACCTTAGAAATCAATTATTTTCGGATGAAAATTCCAAATCTTCTGATCATTAGCCTGCTTTTCGCAGGGTTAAATTCATGCCGCAGTCATTCATTTCAGATCAACCAGGTGTCGGATACTATTTTGCTGAGTGATACTATACAATACCATCCGGTAAGGATAAACAAGGCAGATAAATCAATTCTTCCCTGGTTTTCCGCAGATAAGGGTGAGTCATACGACACCTGTCTTATGCTTGTCTGGAACTTCTGGAAGAATATGGAAACCGATACCAACGGATTGAAATACTATATGAACCATCAGGTATGGAAACCGGAACATGACATGCGGGGGCTTGGAGGTGACCAGATAAATATGGCACTTTCATCGTGGGCTTTGCTATATGCTTATACCGGTTATCCGGAAATCATAGAGAATATGAGGTATCTGGCTGATACATACCTCGAAAGATCCCTTTCCCGGGCAGATGACAACTGGCCCTTCATCCCTTATCCCTATAATACGGATATCCACTCCGGTATCTATGACGGGGATATGAGGAACGGGAAAGGAATTACACAACCTGACAAGGCTGGTAATTTTGCTTATGAGCTGGTAACCCTGTATAAGATTACAGGTGATGTAAAATATCTTGATGCAGCAGTTAAGATAGCACGAACGCTTGTTTCAAAAATACAGAAAGGAGATAATGACAGATCGCCGCTACCTTTCAGGGTAAATGCAAAAACAGGCGCAGCCGGCATACTTTTCGATAACAACCATTCAGGAAAGGCGGTAGAATCGGCATTATACACTACAAACTGGACCTGCACCATGATGCTTTTTAAAGAGCTTGAAGTACTTGATCCTGAAAATAAAAATTCTTATGCCGAAGCGTTTGATACATTTCTTACCTGGATGAAGGAATACCCGTTAAAGACAAACAAATGGGGGCCTTTCTTTGAAGATATCCCGGGATGGAGCGATACCCAGACAAATGCTATAAGCTTTGCACAGTTCATCCTCGAGCATAAGGAGCTTTTCCCCGGTTGGAAAAATGATGTAAAAGGGATCATTGACTGGACATACAGGGAATTAGGAAACCATGAATATGAGAAGTACAAAGTAATTGTGATGAACGAGCAGACGGTATACAGGGTTCCGGGTAACAGTCATTCTTCAAGGCAGGCCTCCATTGAACTTATGTACGCTGTTGCCTCCGGTGATACCACCTGCACAACGAATGCCATCCGTACACTTAACTGGGCAACCTATACCGTTGCTTCAGACGGAAGAAACAGGTATATACGCGATGATATCTGGCTCACAGACGGATATGGTGATTATGTCCGCCATTACCTGCGGGCGATGGCTGTAATGCCGCAACTGGCGCCCTGCGACAATCATATTTTAAAATCTGAATCGGTTGTCAGGTCTGTCGAATACGGGGAAGATCAGATCTCATTTACCACTTTCGATGATAATGGAGCAGCAACTATCCGCATGGTTAAAAAACCTGGAGAGATTACCGTCGATGGAGTCAAAATTGAGGAAAATGAAGCAGAAGTTGACAATACCTGGACCTGGGTGCCTCTCGAAAAAGGTGGATATGCAAGAATATCTTATTCAGGAGGAAACAGGATAATTGTAAAATTATAAAGATTTATCCGGTAGCATCATGCCTACCATACTTCCTATAGGTTGAACAATTCTGATAAATTGGGTACTGCCCTGCTATCTTTTCCAGACAGACCTGAGGTTATAGACAGTGGCTTCAAAACTTTCCAGATCCTGATTTCCTGAAATAACCACACTGGCCGGCGATTTCCGGCTGTTCACGAAGCATTTTGCGATCTGAACGCTTCCGTCATTGGCAAACATTTCAACTGAGGTCCTGTCGGTAATAAGCCTGATCTTTATTTTCCCGTCGACTGGTGTGAGAGGGGCCCTGATCCCTTCCATCTCGATAGCATTTATGTTTTTCCGGTATGATATGGTCTGCCCGAAAATCTCAATATTTATAGTTTTGGAGGTATCCCTTGATTCTGAGTTTTTCAGATTGAACAGAAACTCAATATCCAGAAGCTCTCCTTTGAGGTCAGGAATATTGACCGGAATTTCATTCCCTTTCAATTTTACCGAAAGAGTAACCGGATTTGATACTCGGAGTGACTCCAACTCTTTTACAGGTTCAATGACTAGGCGAATGCCCTGAGGTGTTTCCCTAAGCGTAAGATTCCTGGGGACTGTAAACTGCTGATTAAAAGGCATTCCGGGGTATTGACCGCCCGACATCCATGAGAACATTATCCTTCTGCCATCGCTGGCCGGTATATCACTATAGGTTTGGGCTGCATAGTCGTTGCCCCCATGTTTGGCGTCAAATGGTCCTCCTTCTTTCTTAAAGGTAATACCGTCGAAAGTGCCAATCAGGTATTTGCCGTTTCCTCCCCAGAATACCCACCGGGTATTATCTTTGTCTCCATTTACGGGCAATTCAAACATATCAGGGCATTCACTGCATCCCATGTCTTTGATATCACAGATTTTTTCCCATCTGATGAGGTTTCCGGATGAAAATAGTGCGTAGTCTTCCTTATCCATATAAAGGGCCATTATCCACTTTCCCTGATTCCCGTTGGTGTTTTTCTTTTCCTCATACCAGAAGACCTTTGGATCGCGATTCCCTCCAATAATATGTGGAATGACCGGATTACGTGGATATTTAAACCACGTATTCCCTTCATCAAGTGAGTAGACCATTGACTGTGCAGAGGGACCTTTTCCCCGGTTTGCTCCTGTGGAAGTATAAAATGCTACCAGAGGAGGATTTTCAATATTTCCTGATTTATCCTTAACAGGTTTCTTTTGCAGTCCGGATGTGTTTTTCCAGTCAACAACAGCTGATCCTGAGAATACCACACCGTTTTTGTCGGGAAGCACAGCATCAGGTTTTTCAATCCAGTGCAGGAGGTCATTGCTTACAGCATGGCCCCATGTCATGTTTCCCCAGCTTGTGCCATAGGGATTATGCTGAAAGAACAGGTGATAAATTCCTTTGTAATATACAAGTCCGTTTGGATCATTCGTCCAGCCCCGCCGCGGTGAGAAATGGAACTGAGGCCTGTATTCCTCCCTGTAAACAAGAGCTTCATCCGACATTTCATCCGACAATCTGGTGCGTGTTTTCCATTCAGAGCCACCGGCAACAGTTTCAGCAACGAGTTTTAGCCTTTTCCCTTTCCATTTGCCAACTTCAAGAGTGACATAAAAATCAGGTTCCGCAGGCGCTAGTTCTATTTCAAACTCATGCTGCATTTTTCCGTCAATATTGACAGTCATCCAGGTTTTGGCAGCTCCTGTTTTAACGGGAAGATGAACAAACCTTTTTTCAATGGACCTGTGCTCAAACGATTGGGATGTGGTCTGCCCAGTCAGAGAATTGCAGGCTGACAGAGCAAAAATTGTGTAAAATAGTATTCTTCGCATATTCCAAACCAAATGATTACTGTTTTTGAAAATTTATTCCTTTAGCCTGATTTCAAAAATATCGCCGTCATATTTTTCAGTTAAATCAACTTTGAATCCTTCGGAAGATAGCTGGCTTCCGGTTAATACAGCAATCTCCTTTCCTTCAGGAGCCAGTAATACTGAATAGCGTGCTTTTGGATCAAGCCTATCAACACAAACGATTCTTGATGTTTCATTTGATCCGTGCCTGAATACACCTATTATACCTCCTTTCCGGGTGTCGGTATTGATCCTTGACCAGCCATCCCATGAGCCTTCACGCGGCTCTCCAAAGCCGGAAAGATCCTGCCGGAATAACATATAATCATATTTTTCCTGCATTTTAATATTTTTTATTCCCTATAATTATAACCCATGGATTATTATCAGGTGCTATGAATGTATTAACACCCTCCTTTGTTGTCAGTTTACCGGATACATTACCGGTGAGGGGATTGAACCATATTACCGGAAGGTTGGCCGGGAGCGATTTAATCATTATTTCCCCTCCTTTGTCAAGGTAGGAAATATAGAAGCTGTTTTCCCTGGCCAGCAGCAAATTCTTGTCCCCGGTAAGGTCGGCACGTTTTTCCATATCTGTGAAATCGTAACCGTTGAATGCTTTTGAGACCATTCCAGCATATATGCTGCCTTCCTGTTTTAAAGCATCCTCCCACGACATTGGTGCGTCAGTCCATGCATCCCATCCGGGTTCATCGGGTGTTATTTTCCACTGCCACAGGCAGGCAGCTCCATAAACGATTCCCATTGTGCCTCCATGCATGAGCTGGTTCCATGCTTCTTCCCCCTGCCACCATCCCAGTCCGTTCTTTCCTGCATTCATTCCTTCATAAGTCGGCTCGCCGTTAAGAGAAGCTTTTACCGGTTTGTTCTCATACATTCTTTCAACCTTATGATACAGATGCTTACCATCGTGTCCTGTCTGTGCCCACTGGAAATCGAGCCAAGGCTCTTCCTGGTAGGAGCGGTTGTAATGGAAGCATCGTGAACTGTCCCCTTGTGCCCATGTGGCAAGGTAATCGTCTGCGGGATTATAGTGAATACCGGTTGGCTGCCGATAGCAATCCCATTTTTCTATCATTTCCCCACCCGGCTTCACCCCCGGATCGAGGCCGTGTGCATCGCCGCTGACAAGCCAGAAGGCGGGCATACTGCCGTAACGGGCAACGAGATACCTGCAGTATCTGGCATATTCATCGGGGTCGGCCGTTGGTCCGAGGACAGTTTTGCCCTTCCACCCGAATCCGTGAAAGACAGGCTGGTAGACAGGAACGATCCCGTGATTAACCAGTATCTGCATCAGTGAATCGAGATACTGGAAATAATCAGGTCTTATTTTGTTAAGGTGTCCTTCATGCAGATCGTCAAATCCTCTTGCAAATCCCAGAATGGTATTCCTGGCGTCAGGACCTTCGGCGTACATATCGGGCTGGACACTCATAAGAAGTGCTGCATTAAAGCCTTTGGACCTTCGATCCTCGGCGTAGAATTTTACCTGCCCGGTCGTTGCCCTGAACGGAATGGCCCATGGGGTATCTCCCACCACCAGAAAAGGTTTTCCGTTAGCATGAATAACGTTTCTTTTGCCAGGTGAAACTTTCAACAGCCCATTTTTGATAAGTTCATTGCTTCCTGTGTAAGGTACTGATCTCAACGTTCCCTTCATCCCGGCAAGGCCTTTGGCGTCAGGCTTTGAAAATGTAGTCCATGTCCAGAGGGCTCCCGTATCCGGAGGTGCAAACCTTATTTTCCATCTGTTGTCTCCATCCCAGAAAGAGGGTCTTATAAGGGTATCTTTCCGGTCGTTTGTGAAAACACCCCATGCTTCAATGTCAGTGTATCCATTGGAATATTCAGAAGTTGATTCCAGGGTAATCTCAAAGGTCGTCCATTGTTCCACTGGAACTTCCTTTACAGGTGAAGACTGGCAGGCAGCAAGAAGAAACATAGATAGAATATGATTCGGCATCAACTGCTTTATTCCAGGTTTTAAGAAGAAAGTTCTCATAAAATGTATATTGGTTAAATTGATTTAACGTCTTAAACAGATTCAATAATAAGAACCCAGTCACAACCCCTTCCGTTTTTCAACCAGCTGAGCTCATCAGACATGCCGGGAACATCAAATACTTTATCGCCGGTGTTATCATAAATATCTGCCGGTTTTCGAATTCCTGTTCTGGGGTCGAACCAGCTGCAGGAAACCTTGTCACCTTTTAAAGCTCCCATTTTTATCTTAACCTGGTTTCCTGTGGGTATATAAATATATGCCACTGTTTCGCTTCGGATTGCACATACCCTGTTGCCACAGGAACCTTCTCCGGATATTATGATTGACTGGTCGGGTCTGAGATCTTCAGATATAATATCTTCCATGAGTTCTTTCACGTATCTGACCTGTCTGGTACCAGGCATATTTAGACCTTCCTGCCATGTGACCAATGTCATTTTTGAATGTTTCTTCCTGGTTTCATCCGTAAATTGCCATATGGGTTGTGAGCCATAAGTGAAACCGGCTGTGCCTGAGAATGCGCTCCAGTAAGCAACAAGCCTCACATCGGTTGATGTGAAGTAACCATTGTCTTCAATTGCGTAGTTAATACCATGTCCTTCATAGCATGGTTCTGCATTTATTGTTGGTTTGGTATCAGGAATGTTCCAGTCCTTGAGCGCCAGTTCCCAGGCTCTGCTGTTATTTACTTCGGCATGATATGATCCCCACATATGGAAGTCAATCCATTCATCACCATGAAACCAGTTTGAACTCGAATTGTATGAATGATGAGTCATGAATGTTGTTGTATAGTCAGCTTTCCCATCCTGTTTCCTGATGCCGTTGACCCCATCCGCAATACCTTCGGCCATCGCTCTCCATAATTCAACCCCTTCAGGTCTTTCATCGGGGTGTCTGTCACCCCCGAGAATCCAGATCACATTTGGCGTCTTGTTATACCTGTCGCCAATGAAAAATCCGTAATTGTAAGCCTGCCGTATTGTATTGAAAAGTGCTTTATCAGTCCTGGGTATTACCCACTCACCCCACGAAGGCACCAGGGCAATATACAAATCTCTGCACGCTGTTTCATTAACTGCGAAATCAACATGGTCCCAGAAGTCATATTCGCTGCTGACTGATGGGTTGTTACCAGGAGTAACTGCAGGAATTTCCGGATCATTATTTATCAGAGCGCTGTCTCCATAATAATTTGTCTCCCTGTCACTATGGATGAACTCACTTATGATCACTGTCTGGATCACGTTAAAACCATGATCTTTCCTGTTATCAAGATATTGCTTAATTTCCTCCCGACTGAGCCTGTGGAGCATTTCCCAGCCGGTATCTCCGAGCCAGAAAAATGGGGAACCATCTTGTCTGATGATATAATGTCCGTTTTCTGACACTTTCAACTGCAATCCGTGAATATTTTTATCCTTATTTGTTACAATTTGTGATGAACAGTCGATAAAGGATAACAATCCGGAAATAATAAGTATAAATAACCGCATTATGATTTAGTTATAGCATTAATTCTTCTTCAGTGCGATTATGAGTTCTGCTATCTTCTTCCTGTAATTCAGAACATCCTGCGGATTTTTTGAATATGTTTTTTCATCGGTCAGGATACTCTTCGGGATCTTCAGGGCAGCCGAAGCCTCTTTTGCGATTGAAGCCTTGTCGGGTGATGCCTCTTTAACAGCTTTTTCAAGTATGGTAAAGTATTCATAGTCTTCTATTCCGTCTCTCATAAGCTCGATCCGGAATGATGGCACCGGACCCTCTATGAATGTTCTGGTATTATTATTTGGGTCTTTGTTTGGCGGATAGAACAGACGGCCGTCGCCATTTCCCCAACCGGTCTGCTTACCTGTCGGCCAGCCGTAACCCGTTACAAATGACATCGCTTCTTCCCACGGATTCTGCAGATACCCCTCGGGTGAAGCTTCCTGTGAATTCCAGTAGGTCGACTCCCAGATAAGAATACCCTTGAGCCCGTATTGCCAGGAAGCAAGCAGCCACATGCGCATATTGATCGCATCGTGGTCGGTAAACAGGGATATCCATGGCGATTTTGGTGCGGTGCAAAGATATGACCAATGCTGTAAACCTTTGTCATTTAGCTTTTTGATCTTTTCATGATCAAGTCTGTGCCAGATGGTGCAGCTTATGTCGGTAACATCCGTTATATCCTGGCCTGAAACATGTTCGGTAAGAAAGGTAGTGATGCCGGGAGCGTATTTTTTTATCATGGCATTGGTCTCTCTTACAAAGGGATAGTCTTTTTCATTGGGTTCATCAAACCAGTATATATACTCCCTGCCCAGCCATCCGTTCTTTTTCAGATTCTCCTGCATCTGTCCCAGATATCTTTCCATAAGTCTGTTATATTCATCTGTCCCCTGCTCAAAGCCCTCAAAAACACCTGCCTCACGACTATAAAAGGTTCCCCCGCCCAGACCCTTAAGATCGAGACGGTAACCTGTGAATCCATATTCGTCGAAATACTTTTTCCCGGCCTTATTGAATTCTGTAAAATCAAGTTCAATATCTATATCATTCAGGTTTACCTCAAAATTGCCTGCAGAGAATTCATTCAATCCGGTTTCACTGTTTATAAGAGTCATATCATCAAACCATACTGTTCCCTTATTTTCACCGGTTCTTGTCCGGTTCGATGGAAAAAGCTTAACCCTTACATATCTGACCTCTTCGTTCAGTTTACCAATATTTAAGGTATCCGGCTCCCATGTTTTGCCGGCTGTAAACCTGTCAATCCTGTTTTCGAAGACAAGAAGTTTCTTTTCTGCATTAAAGCATTCCAGACCTGCAACATACTCCTGATCATCCGTATCAGACCTGGAATACCATATAAGGCTGTATGAATTTTTACTTCCTACAGGTGTAAGATCAACCGACATAGCTTCAATATTAGATGTTGATGAATTGTCGACCACTTTGTATGAATACGTCCCCCCATGTTTTTGCCGGCTGTCAAAAAATCCGCCTTTCCATGGAACACCTTTTACTTCTTCTTTTATTGGTGAGTACTGGAAGGGAGTATATGGTGAAATACGATAGTCTCTGAAGCTGCGCATATAATAATCAAAAACCTCCTTTTCTTCCGAAAGTGTATTTAAATTATGGTATCTCTTAATGGAATTCATACTTATACCAAAACCCGACCGTATGGCAGGAGTCTGGGGAAGGGTGAAATCCCAGACCTGAAGTTTTACAGGCACCGAAGCTGACCATCCTTCGGCGCTTAAGTGGAGGTTACCGTTATATGTTCCTGCAGGAGCATCAGAAGGTATCTTAACGGTCACCCAGAATGGCTGATTTTCCACAGGCGTCAGGGATTCAGGTTTTTCGTACAGGGGCAGGGGATCAGGCCACCATCCGGCAAATCCGTATGAATCAGTCGGTCGTGAAACTTTAACATATTCAACTTTTCTTACTGTAAGGCTTCCGGCCGAAATGGAATTACCCATGTTATCCCTTAATTCGGGAATCACCATTCTGAAATTCTCCATCCTCTTTAATGGTCTGACAATAAGGATAAATGATTCATATTCGTTCTTTGCAGCCCATATTTTAATCTCTGTATCCTTTCTTTTTGGAAGAGGAGTATCCCTCATAACCTTATATGATGCTTCTGCCCACCAGAGGCTGCAAACTGCATCCGACACAATGCTGTAACCGAATCCTCCCTCTCTGGTGAAATACGGATCGGTTTTTGTCTGAGTAAGTCCGGAACGGGATAATAACGGCAAAACGGCAAAAATGATGATCAGGATCTTTTTCATGGTTATTATTATTGATTTGTTACGTTATTTCGGTTCGCAATCTTTCTTTATGCCCGGGTAGCAAAGTTCTGATCCAAAGCAGCAGTAATATTACTGAGTGTGAGAATTGATCAAATCTTTTCACATTATTAAAGTTCGCATTATATCCTGAAGAAATATAATGAAAATAAGTTTTAATTTTAATACAACTTAATCATTAATACTATGAAGACAATCAACAGAAGAGAATTTCTCGGTACTGGTGCAATGGGTTTGCTGGCAGCGATTAATATGCCGGCAGATATATTTGGAACAGAGGCCACACCGTTCAACTGGCCCTTGAGTTTTCAGTCATACGGTTTAAGGGAAATGATCGGCAGGGATTTCGAGGGTACCCTGAAAAAAGTGAGATCGGTGGGATACAAAGGCATTGAGATGTGTTCCCCCAAAGGCTATGAAAAAAGCGGATTTGGCCCACTCATTGCTCTAAGCCCCGAAGATCTCCGGAGGAAAATTGAGGATGCCGGCATGTTCTGCAAGAGCTGTCATTTCCAGCACCCTGAGCTGAAGCCTGATAAAATCAATGAAACGATAGATTATGCACGGAGGCTGGGTTTGAGTGATGTGGTTATTTCTGCCGCCTGGATAAAAAAGGATGCTACCCTTGATGACTGGAAAGTTGTTGCAGATGAATTTAATAAAGCGGCTTCTGAGGTTAAGAAAGCAGGTATGCAGCTGGGTTACCATAATCATTCAATAGGTCCGGTGGTAAACGGTGAGCAGCTTTATGACATATTAATGCGCTTGTTCGATAAGGAGCTTATTAAGATGCAGTTCCAGCTTGCATCTGTTTCTGAAGGATTTGATGTGATTGATTATATTGCAAAGTATCCGGGACGATATATTTCACTTCATATTCATGACTGGAATGCTGAACAGAAGAAAATTGTACCAACTGGCAAGGGAATAATCGACTGGAAGAAACTCCTGGAAACAGCAAAGAAAAGCGGAATCGCTGATTACGGAATGATAGTGGAAATGGAGACCAGGGCTCCGGGAGATCCTCTACAGGATCTTATTGAATGCTATAAATACCTGCAGGATCTGAAAGTATGAAAGATGACATTTGAGCAGGAATAATACGAGGGAAATTAATCCTTTTTAAGGAGAAGCATACATTCTCTTCTTAAGAACTAACACTGAGGAAATCGGGAGTATACACAGAGAAGCACATTGATAAAAAGATAATTACATCCTTAAATCTCTATGCTTCTCTGTGTCTTCCCGGTGGATCTCAGTGTACCTTTTAACAGGTTACTTATGTATATCCTTCGGTTTGGTACCTTTCCTCCAGTGCTCCTCGATTTTCTCAAGAGTGACATTTTTTGTCTCAGGGATGAAGAAGTATCCCCAGACAATGCTTAATATTCCGACCAGTGCATACAAGTAAAATGCTCCTGCCGGATTTCCAAGGTCTTCACCTTTCAGCATAATTGATGTCCCCGGCATTGTAAGTCCCTTTACAAGCTTGAAGAAAGTGAATGCAACGATCCCGTTGAATAGCCAGTTTGAAAGTGCTCCTATGCTTGATCCGATACCTCTTACACTCAAGGGGAATACTTCTGAGATAATCAACCAGCCAAGAGGGCCGAGGCTTATTGCAAAGAATGCGATATATACCCACATGACAGAAATGGTAAGCCATTTAATGGAATCCCCTAGTGTCGCCTGAAGTGCAAAAAATGTTCCCATGGCAATCAGAGCCACTACCATTCCCGTCAGGCCTATGAAATAAAGTTTTCTTCTTCCGAGCTTGTCTATCATGAAAAGAGACAAAATGGTGAATGCAACATTGACAACTCCCACGCTTACTGATGCCCATACTGCAGCCTGTGCATCTGCAAAACCTGACATCAGGAAGATCTTCGGACTGTAGTAAATTATTGTATTTATTCCAGTAAACTGCTGAACGAACATAATGCCAACTGCTATGATAAGCGGAACTCTCAGCCATTTTTTGAACACCTCCGACCAGTTGACCTTGTTGGCTTTATCTGTTTCGATATCAAATTTCATCTTTGAAATTGCCTCCTCGACAAGAGACGCGTCCTCGACTTTCTGAAGCACCTCACGGCATTTTTCCTCATGACCTTTACTGATCAGCCATCTTGGCGTTTCCGGAAGAAAGATCATTCCGATAAACATTATCAATGCAGGAATTACTCCTACATAGAACATCGGCCTCCAGCATGAGTTGTAGTCGGGATGCCCGTCAGGAACTGCAAATGCCGAATCGCTGAGATATGATACCATAATCCCGATTGTGATGAGGAGCTGAAACATGGAAACCATTTGTCCCCTTGATTTTGTGGGAGAAATTTCAGCGATGTAAAGAGGTACGGCAAAAGAGGAGACTCCTATGGCAATTCCCAGGAAGAAACGGGCAAAAACCAGCATCAGAGGACTTGGTGCGGCACCTGACCATAATGCCCCGATAATAAATATTATTGCAGCAGCCAGAATAACTTTCTTTCTTCCTATTATATCTGCAATTCTTCCGCTGAACATGGCTCCTATAACCGCACCGACGAGACCAGCTGTTGTAATGATCTCAATCATGCTGTTGTCAATTCCGAAGGCACTTTGGAAAAAAGGTATAGCACCGGAAATGACACCAGTGTCGAATCCGAACAACAATCCGCCCGTGGCTGCTATTGTAGCAATTATGAACACAAGGCTCTTGTTTTGAGTACTTTTTTTATTTTCAGTCATTTGTCAAGGAAAGTTTTAGTAAGAGGTTAATTTCTGCCGGAAACAGTGATCAGCAGTCTCCGTTTTTTTTGTTGAACGTAAAAGTAAAATAAAAAACTAAAATTACAAGATTGAAAAACACTATGCTGTCATTCCCATCGAGGCCAGGAGTACATTGTGGCATAATTTGACTCATTATATGCCGGAGGACGGACAGGGTTATATACCCTGTTGCCTTTGAAAGGCCGGTCCTGAGTATATATCCATATTGATCCAGTGTCCCAGACAATAAGTTCATCTCTCGCATCGCCGGTAAGATCATGGACCGTCCATGCAAGATCAGGATGGCCGTCGTCAGGGAACATAACAATTCTTCTTCCCCAGCCGTCGACCAGGCCGCCTTCTTCTATATTGGGTGACAGGAAAATATATTCAGTACCGTCACCTTTCCAGTTTACTGGCTGGACAGGGGAACCTGCATGAAAAAGCTCGAAATTTGTAATCTCTTCACCTGAGCAGGAATAAAGTGTTATCATTCCGGGTTCGCCCCAGAAGTTAATATTG
The DNA here is from genome assembly GCA_964611835.1 of uncultured Rikenellaceae bacterium. GTDB lineage: Bacteria > Bacteroidota > Bacteroidia > Bacteroidales > VadinHA17 > LD21. The sequence goes on from CAZTDW010000020.1 coordinate 21,198, forward strand.
CATAATTCCAGACCCGGAATATCAGGACGGAACTGGCCCACACTTGGGGTTTGTGCATGACCAACCCTGTGATGCTTAAGTATTTTCCCATTCTCATCAAGAAGCAATACTCCGTCATCGCTGCCTCCTATGAAGATCCTGTCGGGTCCGCCATTTAATGAAAAATCTCCCACACAGACGCCATCCGAATGTTCCCCCATAACTGAGTCAAGTGACCAGATTAACCTGCCGCTGGGATCAAATTTGGAATAACCTATATAAACCTCATCTTTTCCATCCTTGTTGCCGTCGTGAAAAAAGGGAAAATGCCCCAGGTTGGCCGAGGCGGTCCATAGCAACTCGAACTTGTTCGTGTATGCCCACAGCCTGGTATGCCTGTCCTTGATTATTACATCATGTGGCTTGCCGGTTCCGCGGAGATCACAGAATGCGAAACAGTCAACATTCAGATAGGGGAGAAGGTCCCTTCTGTAGTAGTGTTTGTATTCCTGCCATGATTTCTCCTCAGGGAGGATCTTTGATGAAGGCACCGGATAGCGCGATTTCTCTTTTCCTGTCTTTCCCTCAAGTATTTTGATCCAGGGTCCCTGGGCAAAGATGACCTCGTTTTTTCCGTCACCGTCAAGATCATGTATCTGAGCTGCAACATCATATGACAGCCATGCATGTTCCGGATCAGGTTTCCCATATTGCCAGAGTACCGATCCGTCAAGGTCAATGGCTGTCATACAGGTTATCTGGTTATAGTTGTCTCCGAAGAACGGCATATTCTGTATGAGCAGGAAATCTGTCCTTCCGTCATCGTTTAGATCTCCCATTCTCAAAGCCCGTGCAACTCCAAATCCTTTTGTGCTTATCTTTTTCCACAGACTTGGTTTTGGATTCTCTGCACGTAGTAACTCGACCCTGGCTTCCTCCTCAGATTTTTTATTAAGATATTCCTGCCTGGCTCCGTCAGTGGCCGTTATCCGTACTTCATGGAAGGCAACCGGAGATGTGGCAAAAAGCCCAATTTTGCCTGCTTCGTAACGGATGTCATTGACATTGAAAATTTCACGGCCGTCGATAAAGCAGCGAATTTTGTCGCCCACAGCCTCTACCTTAAGTTTGTATGATTTTTCAGGATCAGTAGCGAATTTTGAGGTGGCAATTTCGTGCCAGCCGTCTTCTCTGAATCCCTTTTCACCGTCGCGGTACCTTAGAGTCAAATTATCTTCGTTTCCAAAAGCGAAAAGGTAATAATGACGGCCGTCCCTGTATCGGAAAATGATTCCGTTCATATCACTTCTGTCTAAAGGTGTCATGGTAACCTCAAGGGTATAGTCCTTCCACAAAATGTCTCCATAACAAAGTATCGGGTATGTAAACCCATTGGTCCAGACAGAGGAATTATGACCCAGGTATTGGAGAGAGTGTTTTCCGTCAGATTCGACAATTTTCCATTCTTCAGGTCCCCTGTTATTGACAATTGACCATCCATCAGTAAAATGCCTTGGCACATGGTGATATTCGGGAAATCCCCTGGCGGCAAATCCCCCGAATTTTCCGGGTTTTATCTTTGAAAAATCGCAATATGCCAGTTCTGATCCTGATGGCCCGGGATTGCCGGGAATGGCACAGAATGCCAGAATAAAGAAAAGCTTTATGAGTGTCATCATGATCGCATTTGTTTTATATTCCGAATACCCATGAAGGAACCTCCATTCTTGCACCTTTGGTCGGATCAACTATCTGATTGATTTTTAGCATTCCGGTAAGGCCTACGAGCAGTCTTGATTCTTTTTCAGCCCTTCCTGTAAGTTGCTGGACCAGCTTTACCATATCATCCGTAGCCTGCCATGCAGCTTCTTCAAGATCCTTGTGGGCTCCGACAGTTGAAAATGAATCACTCCTGATTATCACCGGACGATCGCATGAAAATCCTGTTATTTTACGAAACCTGACAATGGCTTCCGCATCCGTCTCAATTCCCTGTCCGGTTATTTCACCATCCCCCTGCAGCGCGTGCGCATCGCCCATGCCTGCAAGTGCCCCTTTTACCCTTGCCCTGAACACAACAGTGCTTCCTGAACGGACCTCCCTGCAATCCATATTCCCGCCTGTTTCACCGGGTGCCCTAGTGTCAAGGGTGCCTTCTGCAGGTGAAATCCCTAAGCATCCCAGCATAGGCTCCATGGGAAGCTTCAGGGATTCGGAAATGATCACATAACCATCCTTCAGCTCGAATATTTGTCCGCTGCAGTAACCCCAGTCACCAACCTTTATATCAAGTATATCTATCGCAAGCATATCGCCCGGCTCTACCCCGTCAATAAAAATTGGTCCTGTTTGCGGATTTATCATACTTTCCGGACCCGCATCCCTGAAAGTGCCGTCGCGTGTAACAAGGCCCGGCATCCCGTGGGTCATTTCAACAAGTACCACCTCATTAAGGCCTGCATGATATGCCGGTTCCATTTCAGGTTCCCATAAAGTAAACCGGCGGTCCGGCTTAAGTCTTCTTATCCCTGTTGTCTCAGCGGCCGTTGGAAAGAAACCGTTGTAGCCTGAAGCCATCACAGGCACAAATAAAGCCGATTTTAGAAAATTGCTCCTTTTCATAAGCTGAACTCATTTGTTTATTGCAAGATACTAGAATTACCGGGCAAGTCAAAATCAATAGATAATATAAAGACAGTGATTCTCCCTGGCCCGGTCGAGCGAATTATTTAATCAAGATACAGATTAACATGCTTTTATGCGTGCAAGGTCTCCTTTTTTGATATATGATTTATTATGCTAATTTTGGTGAAGGAATAGATCAGAATAATGAATTTATTAATACAGAAAATTATATCATATGACTAAAGTATCAGATCTGGCAAAAATGATCGATCATTCGATCCTTCAGCCCACGCATACGGACAGAGATCTTGAAGAGCAATGCCTGATAGCCTCAAAGTATTATGTAGCTTCGGTTTGCGTGAAACCTTACGCAGTGCGTAAAGCAGTGAAGCTGCTGAAAGGAACCGATGTTAAAGTCGGCTGTGTTATAGGATTTCCACATGGCAATAGTTCGACCGACGTCAAGGTATATGAGGCAAAACAGGCCTGTGCCGACGGTGCAAAGGAAATTGATATGGTGATTAATATCGGTAAAGCCCTCGGTGGAGACTGGGATTATGTGGAGCAGGAGATAAAAAGCGTAACCGATGCCTGTCATCAGAACGATGCTATCGTAAAGGTGATCTTCGAAACGGATTTTATTACCCGTACTGAAGACAAGATCAGGTTGTGCGAGATATGCACGCGTGCAGAGGCTGATTTTGTAAAGACATCAACCGGTTATGGCTTTGTAAAGCAGCCCGACGGAAATTTTAATTATAAAGGCGCAACAATATCCGATGTGGAGCTTATGCGTAAGTACTCAGGACCAAATGTTCAGGTGAAATGCGCGGGAGGAGTGCGCACATTAGATGACCTGCTTAAGATGAGAGCCGCAGGGGCTACCCGTTCAGGGGCAACAGCCACCATTGCCATACTGGAAGACGCAAAAAAAAGGTTCGGGAATAAGTAAAAACATACCATGATCAGGAACATTGTTCTTGTCTTGATATTACAGACACAATTCATGGGTTCATCCGGCCAGGAGGCACTGAAACATCTGTACCTTGGCAATGATACTCACACAGACCTTATGTGGAATGGCAATGAGGAAGACTGGTACAGGTATAACCTCGACATGGCAAGGTTCTATCTTAAGACAGGAGATGATACCAGGGACAATGCACCTGAAGCAAGAAGCAAGTGGAATTTTGATGTTGCATGGACATTATACATGATTGAAAAAAGAGCCCCTGAAGGTTTATTCGGTAGGATCATTGATCAGATTAAAAACGGACAGATAAGCATCCCGTTTAATTTTACACTCCCCGTTTATGGAGCATCCACAGCCGAATCTGTTTTGAGGAGTTTTTATTATGGCGGTTATCTTGAAAGGAAATATGGAATCGATATAGATCTGGCGGTTTGTCAGGAAAATGCCACAATACCACTGGGACTCGCTTCACTGTGGGCAGGGTCAGGTGCACGATACAGCTGGAAGGGTGTATGTAACTGCGCAACAAAAACTAATACTGTAGGGAAGCGTGATCATGAGATATACTGGTATACCGGACTTGATGGCAGTAGGGTACTTATGAAGTGGTACTCGAGCTATGGCTGGAATGCCGACCTGGGAGGCTACGCTGAAATGCTTGAACCGACTGTTGCAGTACAGAAAATGGAAAAGCTTTGTGATTCACAAAGATATCCATATAAAATTGCAGGAGCCTTTGGTAAGGGATGGGATAACATTCATAATTATTCATATGATCTTGTCTGGGGTCTTGCACACCGTACACTGCCCGGGACTAAGCTGTATCTTTCAAACCAGATCGATTTCTTCAGACATTTTGAAAAAGAATATGGCAATCAGCTGCCCGGCATCTCACTCTCATACGGAAATGAATGGGACCTTAACCTCGCATCTCTCGCCGAAACAAGCGGTAAGCTAAAACGTTCCATGGAAAAGCTGCGTACAGCTGAAGCACTCGCATCAGTTGCTTTTAATGGAGATGCCATGGTGTTGGGAGGACTTGAAAGGAGAAAGGAGGATTTCCTGTACGGGATTAGTGTTTATAACCTGCACGGATGGACGGCTGATGGTCCGATCGACAGGCATGTCTTTGCTGACTTTATGCGTGATCAGCAGGAAAAAGTCACTGGTTATGTGGATACTCTCTTTTCTGTTTCACTCGATCAGCTGGGAAGAAGAATAAATTCAGGCAGTGCAGGTGATGTCGCCTGTGTTTTCAATCCGCTTAACTGGGCGAGGGATGGTTTTGTTGAAATACCTGCCGGAAAAGATTTTAACTCAGTGCAGGATCTTGAAAGCGGTAAATTGTACAGAGGCATGATCAGGAATGAAGACGGGAAAAGAATTTTAAGGGTATGGGTTGAAGACATTCCTTCCGTTGGATATAAACTGTTTAAGCTTTATTCTGAAATAAGCAGTACAGAAGAGAAAGTTTTCAGTTTCCAGGATAACAGACTTGAAACTCCGTTTTACCGGGTAATAATATCAAACTCGGGTGCTGTTTCTTCACTTTTCGATAAGCGGTTGAAAAAAGAATGGACAAATGGACTTTTAAACGATCTGGGCAGCAAAGACCATGAAACCGGAGACAGGATCAGTATCCTCGAAAAAGACAACCGGCATATCAGGCTTTTATGCAGCTCCCAGGATCCTGTAAAGCACGAAAGTATTATTACGTTCTACGCTGATGATCCACGGATAGATTTTCAAAATACAATAAATCAGAATTTTGATGGATTGCTGCACTGGTCATTTACCTTTGATATTGAAAGCCCTGAAGTATGGCACGAAGAGGTCGGAGCTATAATAAAGGCCAAAACTGCTTCAGCAGGAGGTCATTATGCTGACAGGATGGCAAGGTATGATTACCTGTCGCTGAATCACTTCATTAATACCGGGAATTCAGAAGAATCAATTACATTATCCAATTCCGACTGCCTTTTCTTCCGGCTGGGGAAAAGCACCCCTTCCTTCCTCGATCAGAATTCATCGGTTGTGCATATCCTTGTAGGCGGACAGGTAAATGAAAATCTTGGAGTGATCAGACAGGATGGCGATACCCTTTTCCATCAGTCTTTTTCCCTTCTACCGCATAACCACCGGTTTAATGCTTGCGAGTCCATGAGGTTTGCCCTTGAGCATCAGAACCCTCTTGTTGCAGCCATGGCCGGTTCAACAGGAGACCTTACCCAAAGTAAAGTCTCTTTTCTGACCAATGACAAAAAGGATGTTATTCTGTGGACACTCAAGCCAGGGGAGGATGATGGTCTGACGATGAGGTTCTGGAATATGGGGGATAGTCCCGTAACATCGGATATCCGGTTTAAAAATACACTGTTGAAAGCAAAATATTCGTCACATGTTGAGACAGATATACAGGAAATTCCAGTTAAGGGAAATGAAATTTCAATTAACCTGAATCAAAACCAGCTTAAGACATATCGGATCATAACAAGTAATGAATGACTAAAAGAAATAAGATCATATATTAGGTTAGCAATGAAATAGATTTTCAAAATGGGGCTGGCGTAATTAAAAACAGTTTTAAAAGAAATACAAGCAAGCAGTTTTTATGAGCAATGTTGATTTCTTCCTCGAAAAATACAGGATCAGGGCCTCAGATCTTGATATGGAGGATCTTGTGAAAACTTTCACAGAGGATATGGTTTCCGGTCTCGATGGCACGGAAGGAGCTCTCCGGATGATCCCTACCTATATTGAAGCCGAAAATGATTTTCTGAAAGATACACCAGTCGTGGCAATCGATGCCGGAGGTACCAACTTCAGGGCTGCAATCGTAACGGTTACATTATCAGGTAATGTGGTGATAAGTGATGCGGTAAATTACAGGATGCCGGGACTTGACGGGGAGATCAGTGCCAGTGAGTTTTTCAATACTGTAGCAGATTATATCAGACCGCTTGCTGAGAAAGTTGACAGGATTGGCTTTTGTTTCTCCTATCCGACAGAAATACTCCCCGACAAGGACGGACGTCTGATTAAGTTCTGCAAAGAGGTACAGGCTCCGGAAGTGCATGGAGAGCTGATAGGAAAAAGATTACTGGAAACATTGGGAACTCCTGAAAAGAAGATCGTTTTGCTCAATGACACTGTTGCAACTCTTCTTGCCGGAAAGTCCGCATCTTCAGGTCGCCAACATGATTCATTCATTGGCTTCATTCTGGGAACAGGTTCCAACACATGCTATATTGAACAAAACATTAATATTCTCAAGAAACCGGAACTCAAAAAGGAGGGCAGCCAGATAATAAACATTGAATCAGGTGATTTCAGGAGGCCTCCGCAAGCTGAACCTGATATTCAATTTTGTAACACTACATCAGATCCGGGAAGCTATAAGTTTGAGAAGATGTTCTCGGGAGCATATTTTGGAGGATTAACACTTTATGTTCTTAAAGCTGCTGCAAAAGAGGGTATATTCTCTGGAACTTCAGCAGAAGCTATTAGTAAGTTAGCTGATTTGCAGACATGGGATGCCAACTCATATGTAGCCAGGCAGAATTCGCAGGGGCACCCTTTTGTTAATTTAATCAGGGAGAGTAATGATGCTGACAACTGCAGGCAAATAATTGAGGCACTTATTAAGAGAGCTTCAAAACTGGTTGCAGGCAGTATGGCAGCAGTTATCCTGAAATGCGGGAGGGGAAGGATTCCTGAGAAACCGATACTTATAACTGTTGAAGGAACCACATTCTATAAGCTTCATAATTTCCGAACCCGGTTTGAGGCTTACCTTAATGACTTCCTGACCGGAGACAGGAAGAGGTATTTTGAGTTTGCCGAAGTTGCTCAGTCGGGCCTTATTGGTGCGGCCCTGGCAGCATTGACAGATTGATTGTCAGAGTTTATGAATATGTCTTTTTTAATATTAAAATGAAAATATTAAAGATATCACTTGTCATTATTCTTGGCTTCGCTATTCTGGCATTTGCTGCATATAAATTCTATAAAGCCGAAAACCAGGAAATACTCATCACCATGGATGACGGTGTAAAATTAAGTACCTCCGTGTTTGTCCCTAGTGGCAGGGGTCCATTCCCCGCTGTTTTAGTAAGGACTCCTTATAATAAGTATGGAGAGGAATGGCTTGGACAGGCATTCAATATTTTCCGGGTTGCTGTTGTTTTACAGGATACAAGGGGAAAATACGGATCGGAAGGTAAGTTCTATCCCTTTATTAATGAACGGCAGGACGGCCTTGCAACCTTGCGGTGGATACGGTCACAGCCATGGTCTGACGGCAGAGTTGCAGGTTGGGGTGCAAGTTATGTGGGTTACACACAATGGGCGATATCCGATTCACTTGATTTTATGACATTGCTGCTGACAGGATCAAGGATATACGATCTGACTTATCCCGACTCTCTTTTTTCTCTTCAGACAGCATTCCTCTGGGGTACTGAAAATGCTTCGGATAAACTGAATAAAATTGACAGTGCCCGCAGGGCAAAAGCAATCCTTGCTTTACCGGTAACCCTGGCTGATGATTCAACCGTCAAAGACATTGATTTTTTCAATGACTGGATAATCCACGACAAATTTGATGATTACTGGAAACAGATGGATTTCAGGGGAAAATCAAAGGCTCCTGTCCTGTCAGTTGCCGGTTGGTACGATCTGTTTCTGAAT
>CAZTDW010000021.1:0-17107 GCA_964611835.1 uncultured Rikenellaceae bacterium
TTTCATTATGCTTTAGTAATTTATCCAATTTTATGGACCGGGCAGATCAAAAACAGTTTTTTTAGTGATATGTATATTATAACTTGCAAGAAAAATCAATAGAGTATTTTATCCTTTCATATATGATTAAATTCAGACTGCTGACGAGATATTTACTGTTTTTTTTCACTCCATTTCTCACTTTGTCCCTGAATTCCCAGATACTTCAAAAAGTCAATATTTCATCTGATTCAGGCCTCATAGCCGACAGTATAACTATTTCTGACAGCAATAACCTTCTTTTTAAACGAAAAAAACCTTTATTAAGTTTCCTTATCGATAAAAAAAACTACACTACCGGTTCGCAGAATGTCATTTCAGAAGATTCATTATTTTTTCTGAGTGTTGAAAACAAGGTAAAGCTTACCTTTTCCCCTCAGGCTGATAACCTGTCAGGATGGAATTGCGAGTTTGAGAATATTTCAAATGATACAGTTGCATTAAGTAATGTTTTGCCTTTTGAACAAAGCGATGAATCTTACAATATTACCGGCTATGGACCCGACGGATTGGCGAGGGCCTGCCTCTTCCGGCCAGGATTCAGGCCTTTGCGGGTCATTCTGCCTGATAATGCCTGGGAACTTGGTTATACATCATTCAGTATTGACGATGAATATTCTATCTGTGGGATAGCCAGGCGCCGGAATACAACCGGCGGAGTCAGGCTCAGGTATGAAACGAAATTGCCACCTGGAACAAAGGTGCTGTACAGCATTTATTTTGAGGTTTTTAAAGGCAAATGGCAGGAGGGACTGTCGGCATTGTTCAGGGAAAAATATCTGTACGACACAGAAAGTTTTGATAATACCCTTTATGAAAGACCAGACCTTGACTGGATCAAACAATGTTATCTGATAGTTCTTCAGATGGCATGGGACAGGGAGTTTTTTGACAGGTTCACCGGCAGATATACCTTCCCTGATGTTCTGAGGAGCGGGACCAACTTTTTCGGTAATATTGACATATATGGAATATGGCCTACCTGGCCCCGGCTGGGACTTGATCAGAGAAACCAGTGGGATCTGTACAGGGACCTGCCTGGCGGAACGGCCCAGCTTAAGAACTTTGTCCGCCTGTCACATCAGAGCGGCACAAAATTTTTTATCGCCTACAATCCCTGGGATAAAAGTACACGCAAGGAAGATCATCTTAAAGGGATGGCCCGGCTTATAAAAGAGACTGAAGCCGATGGAGTTGTTCTTGACACTCAGGCCAGTTCAAGTTATGAGCTTCAGGCAGCCGCAGACAGCGTCAAAAAGGGAGTGATAATGTATTCGGAAGGAATGGCTGTCGCCAGGGATATGCAGGGAATAATTTCCGGACGGGTTCACAATGCAATCTTTCTAAGTCCTGAGCTTAACCTGAATAAGTTTATAAAACCCGATTTCTCAATTTTCAGGGTATGTGATGTAGGTGAGGATATCATCCACAGGGAAATTGCGATAGCATTTTTCAATGGCTACGGGACAGAACTTAACTTGTTCCGTCCCGGAGGCAGAAATGAAAATTACAGGACTGACCTTGAGTTTCTTGCCAGAACCACAATGATACTAAGGCAGAACAATGATGCATTTCTCGATAAAAAATGGATACCCCTGATTGATACTGATGTTGACAACCTTTATGTGAACCAGTGGCAATCCGGCAAAAAGAAAATATTTACGGTATTAAACATGAATTTTGAGGGGGCAAAAGGCAGGATGCTAAGTGTGGATACTGATAGCGGCAAACACTATGTTTCTTTATGGAATCATGAAATAATCATTCCGGAGTTCAGGGATGGAAAGGTTCATTTATCGGTTAATGCTGACGGTTGGCATTTATCCGGTACAGGAACGAGGAAAGAGGGATCGGTGGACTGTATAGCAGAATTTCCCCTGCTGCTGAAATCAAGTATGGAAGGTGATTCAGTAAGGATAAAAAGCTCATTGCCCGGCAAACTGGTTATATGGAAGGGTAATCCCTCCTATGATGGTGAATCGCGTGAGATATTCATAAAAGCCGATACTGTGATCAGTGTGAAAGATATGTTTGGCTTTTATGAGGGCAAGATTGTCCTGCAGCTTCTGGATGGAAGGATTCTTAAAGATGAAAACGTACTAAGGATAGAAGGCGGCAAACCCTGGCTGATCAGCAAAATGACCAGAACGGCAAGGGCTGCAGAAGTTGTTGAAGGCATGGTTCTTGTCCCGGGAGCAGATTTTAGTTATTCCGTTACCCCGCATGATGAATTCATTCCTTACCCTTTGAAGGATAAATATTCTCAAAGAATTGACAGCTTCCTGATCGACATATTCCCGGTAACGAATGAGCAGTATTACGAGTTTATTTCAAGTTCGGGATACAGGCCTGCTGACACCACAAGATATCTGAGGCACTGGGAGTATGGCATTTACAAACCGGGAATGGAAAACTTCCCCGTTGTTTATGTAAGTTATGATGATATTAAGGCTTATGCAAAATGGGCAGGAAAAAGACTGCCAACGGAAGATGAATGGCAGCTGGCTGCCCAGGGGAATGATAAACGCAGCTGGCCATGGGGTAACGAATTCCATGCAACACTTTGCAATAATGCATTCGGAAAAACAACTCCCGTTGATGCTTTTTCCAAAGGAGCCAGCCCTTACGGGGTGATGGATCTTGTAGGCAACGTCTGGCAGGTTACCAACGACCTTTATTTTAACGGATCATATTATTTCCTTACAATCAGGGGTGGCAGTCATTTCCGGCCCGAATCCAGCTGGTGGTACATTCAGGGAGGCCCACAGCCTCTTGACAGGACACAGATAATGTTGCTTGTATCGCCAGGATTTGACAGAAGTTCAACAGTAGGATTCAGATGTGTAAAGGATATCGATTCCGGAAGTTTTAAAGGCAGAAAATAACCTGCACTTTAAGGAATGATTCCAGCCTAAGGAATCACAAACGGTTATATGATTGCATAATCAACAGAATCAGTACGGTTTTTACGCAATGATGATAGTTTGCTAAGACAAAATTCCCGACCCATCCCATGTCTGGGGCTGATAAAAGTCGGGAACCAGACCGGTGATCTTATAATAAACTGATCCCAGTTCAGTTATGAAATCATGGATATGGTCTTTTTCGACAAGGCTGACAGTACATCCGCCAAAGCCTGCACCTGTCATACGGGTCCCTATTACCCCCGGCAGTTTTCTCCCTTCATAAACAAGAGTATCCAGTTCATTGCCTGTTACTTCATAATCATCCTTAAGAGAATCGTGAGACAGGTTCATTAATTCTCCGAACCTCGTGATATTATTCTCTTTAAGGACTGCCACTGCTTCCAGTACTCTTCCATTTTCGCTGATGACATGCCTTGCCCTTTTAAGAATTACCGGATCTTTTATATATTTTTCAAGAAAGCTTATTTCATGTGATTTCAATTCACTTAAATTCCTTATTGGTCTGAAGGGCTGGAGTAATTCAACAGCCTTTTCACATTCTGCCCTTCTTTCATTATATTTTGAATCAGTGAGCCCGCGTCTTTTATTTGTATTTGTAATTATGAGTGATGACATTCCCATGTTGACAGGAACATGTTCATAATCAAGAGTATCGCAGTTCAGGAATATTGCATGGTCCTTTTTGCCGAAACCAACCGCAAACTGATCCATGATTCCGCAGTTCATCCCGACAAATTCATTTTCAGCTTTTTGGCTTAGCAGAACCAGATCCATCGTTTTTAATCCGGCTTTTAAGATATCGTTGAGAGCAGTTGCCGTGACCATCTCGATTGAAGCTGAGGAAGATAATCCGGCACTGTTTGGCACATCGCCAAAGAAAAGCATTTCGAGGCCATTTACATTGATCTTCTTCTTCAAAAACTCATTGATTACACCGAGAGGATAATTACTCCATTTCTTGCCTCTTTTTGTCAGTTTATCACTTAACAATACTTCATCGTCATCGCTGAAATTGAGGGTACTGAATTTAACTGTTTTGCCTGCTGTTTTCCGTATTGCCAGATAGGTGCCGAAATTGAGGGCACACGGAAAAACAAACCCACCGTTATAGTCGGTATGTTCTCCGATTAGATTCACTCTGCCTGGGGAGAAAAAAAGAACAGGCTTTTCATTCCTGTTCCCGTATTTTTCAAAAAACTTTTCAGTAAAAGTCTTTATATCCATATTTATACTTTTAGTTTCTTTTCAATCTCATTTATCTGGTTTCTGAAATGTTTATCAGTATCAATCAGATTATTGACGGTTTTGCATGCGTGCAGAACCGTGGCATGGTCCTTTCCTCCGATATGTGAACCAATGCTTGCAAGTGAAGCTTTTGTAAGGCTTTTTGAGAAATACATTGATACCTGCCGGGCCTGCACTATCTCTCTCTTTCTTGTCTTGCCCTGTATCAGTTCTATGGGAATCTTGTAATAGTCGCAGACAATTTTCTGAATGTATTCAATCGTAATTTCACGGCGTGAGGTGCTTACAAGCTTTTCAACCATCTGTCTTGCAAGATCGAGGGTTATCTCTTTCCTGTTAAGGGTTGATTGCGCATACAGTGAAATCAATACTGCTTCCAGTTCCCTTATATTATTGGATATATTTGCAGCTAGATATTCGAAGATCTCCTCAGGCAATTCAATTCCGTCATTATATGCTTTCTTTTTAAGAATTGCCAGCCGGGTATCGTAATCCGGCCTCTGAAGATCGGCCTGGAGCCCCCATTTGAACCTCGACAACAGCCTCTGCTCCATTCCCTGAAGCTCAACGGGAGGCCTGTCGCATGTAAGGATCAATTGTTTGCCCGACTGATGGATATGATTGAAAATATGGAAGAATGTATCCTGGGTTTTTTCCTTTCCGGCAAATTCATGAACATCATCGAGAATAAGGACATCGATCATCTGGTAAAAATGCAGGAAATCATTTTTGTTGTTGTTTCTGACCGATTCCACAAACTGGGTCTGGAACTTGTTGGCATTCACATACAGAACTACCTTGTCGGGGTGCTTTTCCTTAACAAGAATACCTATTGCCTGGGCAAGGTGTGTTTTGCCAAGCCCTGAATCGCCATAAATCATCAGGGGATTGAAAGCCGTTCCTCCAGGATTGTTTCCAACGGCGATCCCTGCTGACCTGGCCAGCCTGTTGCATTCACCCTCTACAAAATTATTGAAGTTGTAATCCGGATTAAGCCTGGGATCAAAGTGAACCTTCTTTATGCCGGGAATTACAAAAGGATTTCTGATCGAGGGCTGGGTAACATCAAAGGGAACCTGCACAGGCTTATTGTTCAGGTCTGTTTTGTTTCTCGAGGGATATCTTACTGTATAGGGCTTTCCATCTGAATAGTTGGCATTTTCAAGAACTACATTGTACTCAAGCTTTGCATCAGATCCGATTTCACGCCTGAGGGTTTTTCTAAGGATGTCAATATATTGTTCTTCAAGATATTCATAAAAAAAAGGACTGGGAACCTGAATAGTAAGTACATTGTTTTCAAGCTTTAAAGGGATTATAGGTTCAAACCACGTTTTAAAACTGACAGATGGAATAATATCCTTTATAATTTGAAGACAATTATTCCATATATCAATGTGCGATTTATTCATGAAGGTTTATTCTTTTTAAGGTTCCAAATTAAGGAAAATCAGAAAGCAATATTTGTAAAAAAAAAGGTTAAAAAAAAAATTTTTTTCGCTTGATTTTCTCAAAAATAGTATATGGTTTTAACCATCAGTAACTTAAAGGACAAATTTTTTTTAATCGATTTATTTAGCTGATAGTCTGTGTGTTAGTCTCTATTTTGTCTGTTTGTACATGTGCCACAATTTCTTATAAACCTCTGATCAAATTATGGCAAATTTCAATATAAACTGCGATTATTTTGCCATCGATCAGGCAGGATAATTTAAGATCAAGATAATCTATCTTTTACAAAAATCCTATTTATCCGGTCAGTTTTTCCTTCCGAACATTGAGAAATGTACATATCTCTTCGGATTTGCCTTCAGATCCTGTAAAAGCAGATCCAGATCTGCCAGACTCCTGTTGAGATTAACGTAAATGGAATCATTAGTCATAATCTGTCCGGCAGTACCTTTACCCTTGTTTATATTTTCAATCAGCACTGTCATCTTCTCCAGGCCTGACTTAAGATTGTTAACAGTAGTATATATATCAGCTGCTGCCAGTGTATCGGTTACTGATTCAAGGTTTTCAAGTGTCTGATTAATTCTTGTGGTATTGTCAGCCAGCATACCTGTAATTTTTTTCATGTTTTCCAGTGATGCCCCCAGGTCGGCTTTGTCAATCCCGTCAGCTGTATTTCTGAGGCTTGCGATTCCGGCATTGACATTATCCCTGAATTCATCATTCATTATTTCATTAAGAGATCCGAGTACGGTATCCAGTTTTAGAATGACTGATTCTGCTTTGTTTTTCAATGGAACGAGCTCATTTTCCAGCTTTGAAATCACAGATTCGGCAATCCGGCCCGGGATTGTGTCTCCGCTGGAATAGGTGCCAGGTCCGCTTCCAAAAACAAGCTGCACTTTCATCCCTGCAATGAGTGTTGCTGTTGTTATCTCTGCAACAGTGTTTACCGGGAGCCTGAATCCCTTATCGACCGACAGTACTACCAGAAGCCTTCCGCTTTCAGGGTCGGTAAACCTTATGGTCTGTACAACTCCAACTTTATATCCATTAACCTCAACCGGACTTGATTCAACCAACCCCGACACCTTATCATATACTACATAATAACGTGCCTTGCTGCTGAAGATCTCTTTCCCTTTCAGAAAATTGTAAAGCCAGATAAACACTATAATTGTCAACAGGGCCGTCACTCCGACCTTAACTTCGTTTGTGATTTTTTTCATTTATCAATTTTGTTTTTGCTGAGTCAGTTTTTTTGCCTCCTCCAAAGGTAATATTTTGTTGCCTTGCAGAGCAATAACAAATGCATCAGGAATGATAGCTCTTATCTTCCTCCAGTAATTAATTGTCTCCTGGAAGTCAGTAAAACTTCCTGTCGCGTATTTATACCTGTTATCAGCAATTATTTCCTTCACGTCATTTATCCCTTTGAAATTATCAGGGCTGATTTCAATTCTTTTGGTTGAGGATGCTATCTGTACCGCGAATGTAACAATATCCGATAAACTGTCGATCTGTTCCTTTGACGTGTCGGCAGGCTGAACATCCGTGAAGTTCATCCCCTGGGAAACAAGGCTTTTCTTTTCAAGTTCGTTAATATATGATCGGCAGGCCCTGTATATGGCGGAAGCAATATAATCCTGCCCGGTTTTTGAAGTCAGGAATTTCTCTTCTTCCAGATTGGTAAGAAATCCAGTTTCGATAAGCACGCTTGGCATTGTGGTCTTGTAAAGCACCAGGAAACCTGCTTGTTTCACTCCCAGATCATTTCTTCCTGCCCGGTTCCTGAACTGGTCCTGAATATCTGAGGCAAGCAATGTGCTTTGTTCCTTGTATATATTCTGCATGACCGTGAACATTATATATGATTCAGGAGATTTCGGGTCAAATCCCTCATATTTTGTAGTGAAATCGTCTTCCCACTGAATCACCTCATTTTCCTTCATTGCTACTTCAAGGTTCTGCTCATCCTTTGCAGGTCCCATGATCCAGGTCTCAGTGCCTTTTATGCTTTTTTTCGAGATTGCATTGGCATGAATTGAAATGAACAGGTCGGCTTTGTTCTTGTTTGCAAACTCAGCTCTTTCAATAACTCCTACAAAAACATCTTCCTTTCTGGTATAAAGCACCTTTACGTTACTAAGGCTTTGTTCCAGATAATCACCCGCTTTTAGGGCGATGGCCAGGTTGATATTCTTTTCCTTTGCAAATGATCCCAATGCTCCCGGATCCTTGCCACCATGACCCGGATCGATAACAATTATCCATGTTTTTCCCTGTCCGCTGACCTCATTGAAACAGGGCAATATCATGAATAATATTAACAATAAGATCGAACGGGCCGGACTGATATAATTGGTATAGTGTTTGCCGTTTATATTATCGGTATCCATGTTTTGTTCATATTTTTTTTAATTAGTTTTGCGCCTGACATCCCGACGTCGCACAAAAACTATACAAAAATAGTACTTAAGTTGTATTTTTTTAAAGAAAATAGGTTACTTGTAGTGTTCCTCGTGATGGTCCGCTTTTCCCTGTCCTTTTCCCAGGAGCCTGTTTCCAGGCCTGATTCGAGTCTGATACGGCAGGATACCCTGATCGCCGATACTGCTTTTATGAACCTTAGGATGATCTCACCTGATGCAATCGACAGTCAGGTAAACTATACATCCGCAGGTCAAAAAAAAAATGACCTGGTAAACAAGACAGCAATATTGATCGATCAGGCTGTCGTTACTTATGGCAATATAGAGATCAAAGCCGATTCCATTGTATTTGACATGGTTACAAATACCGTGTTTGCCTCGGGAATAAAGGATTCTACGGGAATGGTGCATGGTAGCCCGGTTTTCAGGGAAGGATCACAGGAATACGAGTCCGACTCGCTGGTCTATAACTTTGTTACCAGAAAAGCGATAGCATATAATATCGTTACCAAGCAGCAGGATGGATTGTTACATAGCTCTGTAACGAAATTGCTTGATGACGGAACCTCCAATATCTCCCGGAGCACATATTCAACCTGCGATGCCGACCACCCCCACTTTTACATCAACCTTCCAAAAGCAAAGGTCTATCCCGGTAAGAAAATAATCTCAGGTCCCGGTAATCTTGTACTTGAGGGAATCCCTCTCCCGATTGCGGTGCCTTTTGGCTTTTTTCCAGTACAGAAGAAAAGAGCAGCTTCCGGAATACTGATACCCAAGGTGGGACAGGAACAGCAAAGGGGATACAACCTTACCGAAGGAGGCTATTATTTTGCTATCAGCGATTACTACGACCTTGCCCTGAAAGGAAACATATATACCAATGGAACATGGATGCTGACTGCCGAATCAAACTATAATAAGCTTTATAAATACAACGGACAATTTTCATTCAGCTATGCGAATAATGTTATGGGGCACAAGGGGCTGTCTGACTACAGCAAGGCCACCAACTACAAAATAGGCTGGTCATACAATCAGAATCCCAAAGCCCGGCCGGGTTCAAGATTCTCTGCCAGCGTAAATATGAGTTCCAGCGGATTTGACAAAACCAACAGTTACTCCGTATCAGAGCATGTTACAACGCAGCGGCAATCAAGCATTAGCTACTCAAAGACCTGGGAGGGATCACCCTTCAATCTCTCCGCAAGCATGAATCACAGCCAGAATGTCAAAAACAAAACCGTCAGTCTGAATCTTCCCAAGATTAATTTCAATATGAGCAGGATTTATCCTCTCAAGGGAAAGAGCCCCGGAGCAAAGAAATGGTACCAGGAGCTCCAGTTTCAATATTCCGCATCGCTCGATAATCAGATTGGCACCTACGACAGTCTGCTTTTTACAAAAAAAGTCTGGAACAATATGAGAAGCGGATTCAAGCATGAAGCTCCATTGAGCCTTCAGATACGTCCGTTCAAGAACTTTTCCATCTCTCCCCAGGTCTCATACAAAGGTGTGCTTTATACTCAAAAGTATGAGAAAAGATGGGTGCCTGATTACCTTGACTCGGCAATCAACAGGAGAGTGCCGATGATAGTTACAGATACTGCCCGGGGATTCTTTTACGGGCAGGCTGTCAATCCCTCAATAACTGCAAGTTTCAATCCCCAGATTTACGGTACCTTCACCTTCAAACCCGAATCGAGAGTTCAGGCAGTACGCCATGTTATGAAGCCTACTGTAAGCTATAGCTACATTCCTGTTTTAAAGGGTTTGAGCAGTGACATGTACAGGAGGGTTCAGAGGGATACGCTGGGTAATATGACGGAATACTCAATATTCGGAGACAATATCTACGGCACACCTTCGCTCGGAAGGCGGAGCAGCTCAATAACACTGGGACTGAATAATATTGTGGAGGCGAAGGTTTTTGCGCGGAATGATACCACGGGAAAACCGGAAAAGGTGAAGATCATTGATAATCTCAGCATTAATACTTCCTATAATATTTTTGCCGACTCAATGAAATGGTCGCCGGTGGCAATGGCAATGAGGACAACTCTTTTCAACAAACTTGGTATTTCAGCCAATGCCAACTTTTCGCTGTATGGGTTAAATGAAAAGGGGCGGGTCATCAAAGAGTTTGCACTTGTGCAGAACAAAAAACTTATGCGGCTAACAGGATTTAATGCAAGTCTGGATTTCGACCTTGGAGAACTTATAGGGGGCAACAGGCGGAGTAGCAGCCAGGGACCTGTCCAGCAGCAGCCGGGACAGAGGGGTGCAATGGGCAGACCAGGGGCGGAAGAAAGTATGAGCACCGATGAAAGCATTTATGATGAGTATGGCTATGCAATATTTGATGTGCCTTGGTCGATGAGGGTCAGCTACAATCTGGGCTATCAGAAGCCAGCTTTTAAATCTATATTTACTCAGACTCTTTCGGTAAGCGGAAATGTGAACCTTACCAAGAAAATGGCCGTTACGTATACCAGCGGTTATGATTTTACAGCCAAGGAAATCACAATGACCCAGATAGGAATAACCCGCGACCTTCATTGCTGGACAATGAGTTTTAACTGGGTGCCGAACGGAACTTTGAAAATGTGGAATTTTACGATCCGGGTCAAATCATCAGTCCTTGCAGATCTCAAATATGAGCGGCGGAAAGACTTCCATGATAATTATTGAAAGTCCTGAAGTATCCTGCCCGGAAATAACGTCAGAGTATTCCGGAGCAGGATTCAGAAACTGGATCTTATTCAGCTATAATTTCAAATACAACATCTACCTTCACATCCCTGTGAAGCTTGACAACGGCTTTGTAGATCCCAATTTCCTTTATCTGATCTTCGGGAAGTGTAATGTTCTTGCGGTCAATTTCAAATCCCTTGTCTTTAAAAGCTTCAGCAATCTGGATGGTATTGACAGATCCGAAAATTTTTCCTGATGAACTGGTTTTTGCTCCAACAACAAGCTTTAAATCAGCCAGTTTTGTTGCCATTTCCTGTGCAGATGCTTTGATTTTTTCTTCCTTGTGCGCTCTCTGCCTGAGGTTTTCAGAATGCATTTTCTTCGCTGATGAAGTAGCGGCTATAGCCATTCCTTTAGGAATAAGATAATTGCTTCCATAACCGTCCTTTACGTGAACAATGTCATCCTTCTGCCCAAGCTTGTTTACATCCTGTAATAATATGATTTCCATATAATATCCTCCTTATTTTAAAAGATCAGTAACATAAGGAAGCAGGGCGATGTGACGCGCTCTTTTAACGGCTTTGGCCACTTTCCTCTGAAATTTGAGAGATGTGCCGGTAATTCTTCTTGGCAGGATCTTGCCCTGGTCATTAAGGAACTTCTTAAGGAATTCAGGGTCCTTATAATCGATATAACGGATCCTGTTTTTCTTAAAACGGCAGTATTTCTTCTTCTTTACCTCTACAGTGGGAGGTGTCAGGTATCTTATTTCTGATTCGTTCTGTGCCATTTCTTATTCCTCCTTCATTTTACCTGATTCTTTTTGCTTCCTTTTCTTTTCAGCATATTCAACTGCGAATTTTTCCATTCGGAAAGTAAGAAATCTGATGATCCTTTCATCCCTTCTGTACTGCACTTCCAGCTTCTCAATAAGATCGCCGGCGCCTTTGAATTCAATGAGATAGTAAAAGCCTGTCGACTTTTTCTGAATAGGATAGGCCAGCTTCTTGAGGCCCCAGTTCTCTTCATGAACGATCTCACCCTCATTTTCGGTGATGACCTTCTTGAATTTCTGTACCGCTTCCTTCATCTGATTTTCAGACAAAACGGGAGTTGCAATGAAAACGGTTTCGTACTGATTCAACATAGTCTTGGTTTATAATTAAATTTATGATTCGGGTCGCAAAGGTACTATAATATTTTATAAATAAAAATTATATTCCCATAAAAATATGAGCGGTTAAATCACAGATTTGCCCGTAGTTACTGCTTTACAGCTATTTTCCGCCTGCATTGAACCAGCGAACTCTTTTTAACTATATTTGTAGATCACATATAGGATAAGAAAAGCAGCCGGCAATTTATGGAAAACTTCATTGTATCTGCACGAAAATACCGTCCTTCAACATTCGACATGGTGGTGGGACAGGATTCAATTACCAATACTCTGAAAAGCGCCATCAAAAACAAACACCTGACACAGGCTTACCTTTTTTGCGGTCCCAGGGGAGTTGGTAAAACAACCTGTGCAAGAATATTTGCCAAAACTATCAACTGCAGCAACCTTAATGAAAATGCCGAAGCCTGCGATAAATGTGAATCATGCCTGTCATTCAATTCATTAAGATCATTCAATATCCACGAACTTGATGCCGCTTCCAACAATAAGGTTGACGATATCCGCAGCCTCACTGATCAGGTCAGAATACCTCCGCAAATCGGTAAATACAGCATCTATATAATAGATGAGGTGCATATGCTTTCTTCATCAGCTTTTAATGCTTTTCTCAAAACCCTTGAAGAACCTCCGTCACATGCAATCTTCATACTTGCCACTACCGAAAAACATAAAATAATCCCTACAATCCTGTCGAGATGTCAGATCTTTGATTTCAACAGGATAAGAGTCGAGGACATTGTTGGCCGTCTTATGTATGTGGCCAATAACGAAGGCGTTACGGCTGAAGAAGAAGCCCTCCATGTCATAGCTCAGAAAGCTGATGGAGCTCTGAGGGACGCACTTTCAATATTTGACCAGATAGTAAGCCTGAGCGGGAAGAAGATAGCTTACCGGGATGTTATTGAAAATCTGAATGTTCTTGATTATGAATACTATTTCAAAATAATTGATGGCGCTCTCCGGAATGACGTTTCCTCAGTATTGCTTACATTTAACGAGATACTTGAAAAAGGATTTGACGGACATAACTTTCTCTCCGGACTGAACAATCATCTGCGCGACCTTCTGGTTAGCAGGGATGAAGTTACTTTGCGTCTGCTTGAAGCTACCCCTGCCATCCGGCAAAGATACCTGGTTCAGACTAAGACCTGTTCGGAAGATTTTCTTTACAGAGCCCTTGATGCCGGTAGCAACGCCGATATTTCATTCAGAACGAGCAAAAACCCGAGGCTTCATGTCGAATTGTTTCTGGTCAGGCTTTGCAGACTGAATAATGAATCCATATTGCAAATTGCTGAAAAAAAAAAGCCTGACCTGAAGGAGGAAGACACCAGGGAAGAAGTTTTTCCACTTCCTTCAAAATCGGAGATCATAAGAGAATCGGAACCTGCTGCCCCTCCAAAACCAGGAAGAAAAGAGTCAATCGGATCAGGCAGGAATGTCGCTCAACCCGGTAAACCTGCAAAATCATTCTCGATAAGGGATTTCATCTCAGAAGAAAATAAACAATCGGGGAAGGAAGAAGCAGGAACAGAGAACACTTCAAAAATCGAGGTGCCTCCTGCCCCGGTGACATCGGAAATAATCGAATTGACACTCGAAGCTTTTGAAAAAGCGTGGGGTGAGTTCACTGACCAGCTGAAGGGAGAAGGTACCAGGATTATCAGTATGTTCAGGTCGGTAAAAACCGAACTGGACAATGATCATATTATCAGGCTCCATTTAAATAACGCCGCACAAAAAGATCTCTTCGTACAGAATTATAAACACCGGCTGCTTAGCTTCCTGGCAACCAGATTTAATGTCAGGGATATTGATATTGAGACAGTTGTGGACGCATCTGAATCGAACGAACTACTCTATTCCGACGAACAGAAATATAATTTCCTTGTAACAAAATACCCGCAACTCAGGGAGATAAAGAAGGCGTTCAACCTTGATCTGACCTGAAAGCCTCTTTCACTCAATTTAAAAGGTGAATTCCCGTTTATCTATCGGGAGGTAATCAATAGTGAAAGATATAAGGTCAGATAAGTCTGGGCCGTTACAGGCAAAAAGCCTTTCCGGAAAAGCCCTTAAGCTTGATACCATTGGAATGGTTGCAGGAGGCATAGTCCACGATTTCAATAATCTTCTGACTACAATTTCCGGATATGCAGAAATGATCAGCGATGAGCTTTCAGCTGATTCATCTCTTTCAGAAAAGGTTCTCAGACTGCGGTCAGCTGTTACCAGGGCAAGCGAACTAACTCAACAGCTTACTGCTATCGGTGGCAATTATAATGCAGAAAAGACAGATGTCAATGTAAATGAAATCCTCCGGGAGGCGCTTGATTTATTAAATAATCTGCATGCCCTGAAAATCAGAACCAGATCCCATATTCCGGCGGACCCAATATATGTCGTTGCAGATCCGAACCAATTGTTCAGGATCTTCCTTAACGTTATGATGAATGCATTCCAGTCAATGGACAGGAAAGGCGGGCTTTTGTCCGTCAGCGCAACAGTAATAACGGCTGATAAGGTGAAATCTGCAACCAAAAGAAATACTGTTGCTCCGTTTTATGCTCTTATCTCCGTCAGGGATACCGGATCCGGTATCAGCAGGGAAGCACGAAAACATATCTTCGAGCCTCAGTTTTCCTGCAAATCTGATTCCCCGGTCAATGGCCTGGGATTGTCGGTTGTACATGATATAGTTAAAGATCTGGAGGGGGATATAACAGTTACAAGTAAAAACGGTGCCGGAACGGCATTCCGGATTTATCTTCCCTCATTTCAGAAATCACTGGCTGATCAGGAAAAAGTAAAGAAGATTTTATAATTTAGGAGTCTGTTTTATCCTGCGGATTTAATTTGACAGAACAGATCTGACATTTTTAATCCGCCGGTAAACTGTAGCTTATATTGTTTTTACGCAAAAGTAAATGCCGATGCCGGTGATATTGTTGATTGAAGATGACAGAGATCTGAGGGCCATGCTTAAAGCGGCACTTGTCCGCAAGGACTTCACTGTGATTGAGGCTGAAAACGGGAAGGAAGCTCTGGCTCAGTTCAAACCAGGCATCACCGATCTTGTGATCACCGATCTTATAATGCCTGAAGAGGACGGGTTAAAGGTTATAATGAAAATCAGGGAAAAGAAGCCCGGGATAAAGGTAGTAGCAATTTCAGGGGGAGGCAAGGCAGGTCCGGGAAGCTATCTCAGTCTGGCAAAAGCACTTGGAGCTGATGCCATTTTCCCGAAACCTTTTTCTGTTGCAGACCTGATCTTAAAGATTGAGAATCTTTTGTCAAGAGTTGAACAACAAATGTAGTTAAACTGTTTATAGAAATTAATCAAAACCAAAATGCTATGTTAAAAAAGAAAATAGAGGACATATGTAATCGTCAGATTGAAAGAGAAGGATATTCATCAAATCTGTATCTTGCCATGGCTTCCTGGGCTGAAACAAGCGGTTTCGCAGGAGTTGCTGAGTGGCTGTATGCTCAGGCCGATGAGGAGCGTGGACATATGATGAAGTTCATCAAATATGTTAACGAAAGGGGAGGTAAAGCAATTCTTCCTGCCTTTAAAAAACCTGAAGCTGAGTATAAAGGAATTGAAGAGATGTTTAAGGAGGTCCTGAAACATGAAGAGTTCATTACCGCCAGTATAAATGAAATAGTTGAGCTGACACTTGCAGAAAAAGACTATAATACGAATAATTTTCTGCAGTGGTTCGTTACCGAACAGGTTGAGGAGGAGTCGTCTGTAATGAACATACTTGACAAGCTGCGCCTAATCGGAAAGAACAACATGTATCAGTTTGACAGAGATATAATGAGGCTAAGGACTTCGGCATCCGATGAAGCCGAAACTGCATGAGAAATATCCGGTTAATAACCCTGCTTTTTTTTTCTTTTTCGCTTGTCGCAGGAGGCCAGGGGCTGATTTACAATAAATCAGTCACCGGTGTGTGTTATGCCGGAGACAAGGTGACAAAAATTTATATTCCTCCTCCCAAGGAGTTCTTTGTAAAAGCTGAATCAAAGGGAGGAGGTAGTATAAATGTCATATATTCAGGATTTACCGACAATGCAAGAAATGCAATGGAATACGCTGTGTCAATCCTCGAAGCGGTGCTTCCATCTGACCTTAATATTACCGTAAAAGCAACCTGGAACAAGATTACCTCTAGCGGTGTGCTAGGCAATTCATCGATAACTGCCTTTGCAGGAGGCTGGGGAATTGATGCTTTCCATCCGGATGCCTATTATCCCGTTGCCGTGGCGGAAAAGATTGCCGGCAGAGGACTTAACGAAGCTCATGAGGCTGACGTAGAGCTTATCCTTAACAGTACTATCAACTGGTACTATGGAACTGACGGAAAAACCCCCTCCACGAAATATGACCTTGTAACGGTGATTATTCATGAGTTATGTCATGGACTGGGATTTTTTGACAGCATGGATGTGGAAAACAGTTCGGGATCTTACGGACTTGGAACCATTCCGGTGATTTATGATCTTTTTGTTGAAAATCTCGATGGTAAGCGGCTTGTTGATACATTGTTTTTTGCACAGAACTCACGCGAACTTTACAGTGAACTTGTAGGAGGCAGCCTGTTTTTTAACGGACCTCTCACTAAAAGTGCCCTTTCAGGAGTCAGGGCAAGGCTTTTCAGCCCTGCAAACTGGGATCCAGGTTCAAGCGTTTCACACCTTGATGAGTTGAGGACCTCAAGGGAAAATGCCCTTATGACCCCTTTCATTGACAGGGGAGAGGCAATCCATGATCCCGGAACGCTAACCTTATCTATTCTTGGCGACATTGGATGGATTAATACCAGGATTTTGCCCAGGCAGATAAAGGATACTGAAGATCGGCTTTCGGAGATTGAAATTGCCGTAAATATCAAGTCTGATACCATTTTCAACAGGGATAATGTCGGGCTGGTCTATTCTTTTAACGGATTCATGACTTTCGATACACTGAATATGGTCGCTTCGGGGCAGGATGATTTTTTTGTCAGAAAGATTAACATACCCCGCTACAATTCAAGACTTGACTATTTTTTCTATGCTGTTGACCAGTTTTCGAGAATCTTCAGATCTCCTTCAACAGGTCAGGAGAAACCCTATACTGTCTTTAT
>CAZTDW010000021.1:17117-28804 GCA_964611835.1 uncultured Rikenellaceae bacterium
ACCCATTCGAAAACCGATTACTATTTTGAAAATATAGACTCTCTCGAATTCTCGGCCAAAGTAACCGATAACCTTGGGATCGACACCGTGTATCTGGAATACAGGGTCAATGGAGGTACGATAAGATATTCCGGTTTGTCAGCATCTCAGGAAGATACTTACAGCCTGCTCCTGGATATTCCTGCCGGTTTTCTGGAAGGCGGGGATATCCTGAATTACCGTTTTGTAGCTATCGACGGAGCTTCCGGACGAAATACCAGAACTTTGCCTTCAGCCGGATTCTTCTCAGTAAACATTGAACCGCTCGGTTTAGCAACAAAAAGCTATTCAACCGACTTTTCAAATGCTTCCGCCGATTTTTTCAATTCCGGATTTGAAATTACAAAGCCGTTGAATTTCAGCAGCTCAGGGCTTCATTCCGAGCACCCGTACAAAAGTCCTGATAAGGACTATGCAAGTTTTGATTTCAGCTCTGTCCTCAGGCACCCAATCATTTTTGATGAGTCAGGCATGATGATTTCTTACAGAGAGGTGGTGCTGGTTGAACCAGGAGCAGAGGGTTCTGTTTTTGGATTCTCCGATTTCTATGACTACGTGGTTGTTGAAGGATCGAAAGATTTTGGCAAAAGCTGGTTTAGTATGGCTGATGGTTATGACAGCAGGATCAACTCCTCATGGGAAACTGCATACAACAGCTCAACCGATGGTCAGAATTCCACTTTCGAGGGAGAAGAATCCATGATGCTTGCAAAAACCATATATCCGAAGGTTAGCGAAAAAATATCAGGAGGAGACTCTGTACTGATCAGGTTCAGGCTTCATGCTGATCCATATGCCCGCGGATGGGGATGGGCTATTGACGATCTTAAAATCAATCCGCTTGTTGATGCCGTCCGTCCGGAACCGATTGCTGATTTTAAAGTCTATCCGAATCCCGGACATGGACTTGTTACCATTCTGCCCGGAGACAATACTATTGTTGATTATCCATATCAGTTAAGAATCTACAACATTACAGGTCAGATTATTCTTGTAAGAGATGTATTTGATGAAGGAGAAATTCAACTTGACATTTCAGATATTGATCCGGGTCTGTATTTTATTGTTATCAGCAGCAAGTCATATTCAAAGACTATCAGGTACTCCCTGATCAAATAACCTGTATTGTTAACAGTCTTTATCAGACCAACAGATCATCCGTTTTTCAATCTGTTGCTTTTAAACGCAATAATGTATTTCCTGAAGCGGGGAAATTTAATTGGATCAATTATAGATCTGCTATTCCTAAAAAAGCTAATTTTGCGGGGTTATTTAACAAACGTGTAATAGAGTTAAAAATGAGTGTAATAAACAAGGTTTTGGGTCTGTTTCTCGGAAATAAGTATGAGAGGGATATGAAAGAGATCTCGCCCTATGTTGGGAAAATTCAGCACGAATTTGATTTGCTCACAGGGCTTTCAAATGATGAGCTCAGGGACCAGACAACAATTCTGAGGGAGGAGATAAAGAAATCTCTGGAGTCTGATGAGAATGAAATTAAGTTGCTTAAGGAAAAGGCAGAGTCGGAAGAAGATGTTTACAAAAAAGAAGAATTGTACAATGAAGTAGATAAGATTGAAAAGAGCATAGGCGAAAAGGTAGAACAGAAACTCAATGAACTTGTTCCCAGGGCTTTTGCCATTGTAAAGGAAACTGCACGCCGTTTCAAGGAAAACAGTGAACTTGAAGTTACAGCCCGTCAGTATGACAGGGATCTGGCTGCCACGCGGGAAAGCATTACAGTGAAGGGCGACAAGGCTTACTGGAAAAACAGGTGGATTGCAGGTGGCAATGAGATTGTATGGGATATGGTCCATTATGATGTTCAGCTGATAGGCGGGGTTGCACTTCATCAGGGCAAAATAGCTGAAATGGCAACAGGTGAAGGCAAAACAGTTGTGGCCACCCTCCCTGTTTTCCTGAATGCACTTGCCGGCAGGGGTGTCCATATTGTTACAGTCAACGATTACCTTTCAAAGCGTGACTCTGAATGGATGGGTCCGATCTATGAGTTTCACGGACTGACTGTAGACTGCATCGACAAGCATCAGCCCAATTCTGCTGACAGGAGAAAAGCCTATAACGCTGATATTACATTTGGCACCAATAATGAATTCGGCTTCGACTACCTGCGCGACAATATGGCAATCAATCCGGAGGACCTCGTGCAGCGACGGCACCATTATGCCATCGTTGATGAAGTTGACTCGGTACTGATCGATGATGCGCGAACCCCGCTCATAATATCCGGACCTACAGCGAAAAGCGATACAGCACAGTTCGATGAGCTTAAGCCAAAGGTCGACAAGCTTGTAAGCGCCCAGAAAAGACTTGTGACACAAATACTTGCCGATTCAAAAAAACTTATTGCCGAGGGCAAAAATGAGGAAGGAGGAAAGCTCCTTCTGAGAGCCTTCAAGGGTCTGCCAAAAAATAATGCACTGATCAAGTTCCTGAGCGAGGAGGGTAACAGAACCCTGCTGCAGAAAACTGAGAACTTCTACATGCAGAACAACAGCAAGGAGATGCCAAAGGTCACTGATGAGCTTTTTTTTGTTATTGATGAGAAAGCCAATACTATTGAGCTTACTGAAAAAGGCCTAGATCTTATTTCCACATCTGTTGAGGATGCTTCATTCTTTGTTCTTCCTGATGTCGGATCAAAGATTGCTGATCTTGAAAAGTCAGGGCTGAACGACCGTGAAAAGCTTAAGAAGAAGGATGAGCTGCTTCAGGACTACGCCGTTAAATCAGAACGGGTACATACAATGACTCAGCTTCTTAAAGCCTGGACCCTCTTCGATCTGGATGTTGAATATGTGGTCATTGACAACAAGGTAAAGATTGTTGATGAACAGACCGGAAGAATTCTGGAAGGCCGGCGTTACTCTGACGGTTTGCATCAGGCTATTGAGGCAAAGGAAAATGTAAAGGTGGAGGAAGCCACACAGACATATGCAACGATCACCCTGCAAAACTACTTCAGGATGTATCATAAACTGGCCGGAATGACTGGTACCGCTGAGACTGAAGCAGGAGAATTCTGGAATATTTACAAACTTGATGTAGTTGTAATCCCGACCAACCGCCAGGTAATCAGGAATGACCGGGAGGATCTTGTGTATAAGACCAAAAGGGAAAAATACAACGCCGTAATTGATGAAATCGTAAACTTGAACAAACAGGGGCGTCCTGTACTTGTCGGAACAACCTCGGTTGAGATCTCTGAATTGCTCAGCCGTATGCTCAAAATGAAAGGTTTGAAGCATAATGTACTGAACGCCAAGCTCCATCAGCGGGAAGCTGAGATTGTTGCAGAAGCCGGTAAAACAGGTACAGTAACTATCGCTACAAATATGGCCGGTAGGGGGACGGACATAAAACTTACTCCGGATGTTCGTGCAGCAGGGGGGCTTGCAATTATTGGTACCGAGCGTCATGAATCCCGGCGCGTTGACCGTCAGCTCAGGGGCCGGTCTGGCAGACAGGGAGATCCGGGATCATCTCAGTTCTTTGTTTCTCTTGAAGATGAGCTGATGAGATTGTTTGGTTCGGAACGAATTGCCGGAATTATGGACAAACTCGGATTGAAGGATGGGGAAATGATCCAGCATCCGATGATTACCAAGTCTATTGAAAGGGCGCAGAAGAAAGTGGAGGAGAATAATTTTGGCATCAGAAAGCGTCTGCTCGAATATGACGATGTGATGAACTCACAGAGGGAAGTAATCTATAAGAAAAGAAGGCATGCTCTTCTGGGTGAAAGGCTTTCACTGGATGTCGCAAACATGATGTATGATGTTACTGAAAATCTGGTTGACACATACCATAAAGAAGGTGATTTTGAAAATTTTGATTTTGATCTTATTCGATCATTTTCAATGGATTCTCCGGTTCCTCAGCCTGAATTCCTGAAAAGCAACCCAGATCAGGTTGTGGAACAGGTATATCAGAAAGTACTGGATACATATAAAAGGAAGGTAGAAATGATCTCCCAGCAGGCATATCCTGTAATCAGGGATGTTTATGAAAGGATGTCGCATGCCTATGAAAATGTTGTGGTGCCGATATCAGACGGTTACAGGGTCTTCCAGGTAGTGACCAATCTCAAGGCTACCGCTGAGTCGGAAGGCAGGGAGCTGGCACGGGCTTATGAAAAAACGGTTGTCCTGGCAACTATTGACGATGCATGGAAAGAGCACCTCAGGGAAATGGATGAGCTTAAGCAGTCGGTCCAGAATGCCACATACGAACAGAAAGACCCTCTCCTTATTTACAAGTTTGAGTCATTTGAACTCTTCAAGACAATGATTGCCAAGGTGAATAAGGATGTTGTAAGCACGCTTATGAAAGGGCATATTCCGACACAGGATCCCGAACAGGTGAAGGAGGCTCAGAGGAGACGGCAGGTTGATATGAGCAAATTCAGGACATCAAAAAGTGATTTTTCCCAATACAGCAGTACCGGTGGAGGCGGCCAGGACAAAAATCAGAAAGTGGAGCCTGTAAGGGTTGAAAAGAAAGTCGGCCGCAATGACCCATGCCCCTGCGGAAGCGGTAAAAAATACAAACAGTGCCATGGCAGGCAACAGTCTGAATCTCCCAGTTTAAGGGTCTGATCTTTTTCAGGATTTGTTAAGTTCCTCAATTGCTTTCTGAATCCTGGAATACAATGGCCTGCCTACTGGAACCAGTGGGAGCCTCAGAATATTCTGCGACAGTCCAAGAGTGGCCATCACCGCCTTTATACCCGATGGATTTCCCTCTGCAAAGCATAGTTCAACCAGCTCAACAAGCCGGAACTGAAGCTCCCTGGCAGCCCTGAAATTACCTTTTATGGCATGCCCGATCATCTCGCTGCATTGCGACGGTAAAGCATTGGCCAGAACTGAAATAACTCCAACTCCCCCAAGAGAAATGATGGGAATCGAAAGCATGTCGTCACCCGACAGAAGCACAAAATTTTCAGGTTTGCCTTTAATTATTTTGATAACCTGAGTCATATCTCCCGAAGACTCCTTTATGCCAACAATATTTTCACACTCATGAGCCAGCTCAAGGCAGGTTTCAGCCGAAATGCTGCAGCAGGTCCTGCCTGGTACATTGTACAATATTACAGGAACGGGGCTGCATGTGGCAATGGTCTTGAAATGCTGGAAGATACCTCTTTGTCCGGGCTTGCTGTAATATGGAGCAACCGATAATATGCCATCCACATCCTTGAGGTCGGCATATCTGATGCAGTTCACAACTTCCTGGGTGTTATTGCCTCCGATACCTGCAATTACCGGTACTCTTTTGTCTGTAATTTCAAGGACATATGATAGAACGGCCTTCTTTTCGTCTTTTGTGAGGGTGGCAGCTTCCCCCGTTGTTCCCATTACAACAATATAATTTATTCCACCGCTGATTACATGCTCGGTAATCCTTTTCAATGCGTTGAAATCAATGCTGGAGTCATTCTTGAACGGCGTTACAATTGCAACTCCCGTGCCTTTTAGTTTTTTCATTTTATGCCTTGTTATACAGCTTTTTTTGATGATTCAGAATTAATCATGTCCAGATAAAGGATGACCTGTTCAAGATAGCTCTCAAGGTTAACCGGCTTTTTCAGAGATATCATCAGGTCGAAAGGGGAATTTTCAGGTTCGGTATCAGCCAGACCAACCTTGAACCTGGCCTGGGATAAGGTTGTAATGTAAACCAGAGGAAAAAGCTTCTGGAAGTTAACATCTATCAGCACATCAAATTTATTGTCTGTAAACCTCATCGCATCAGGTGAATCAGGCCGGTAGAAAAAATCAACCTCATTTTTTTTCAGGCAGGTCAGAAATCTTACTGCTGTGAACTGATCAGGAAGTACTTTCCCCGGAAAAAAGCCGAAAATCCTGAAGTCGATGTTAAGATCAGTCATTTTCTGATGGAAACGGGAAAGTAACAAGAATTCCTCAGGTCGCGATGCATCCCAAACCAATCCAATGCTTTTTACATTCCTGAAATTTTTATAGAATGGTCGCCTCCTGATTCTGCGTGACTTTCTGGCCAGCATCGATCTTCCCGCCTTTAACCTTAAATTCCTGAACAATTCCATGGTGCAAACCTAACAGTTTTTTATTAAAATCAGTAAACAGCATAAATTATATTTCACCGATAATTTTCAGAAATTCCTCTTCACTTTTCATTTCAATTCCAAGTTCCACCGCTTTTTCCCGTTTCGATGGTCCCATGTTATCCCCGGCCAGAATAAAGGAGGTGTTGGAGCTTACCGAAGATGAATTTTTTCCTCCGTATTTCTCTATCAGTTTCTTGTATTCATCACGCGTATGCAGCCTGAAAACACCCGAAATGACAATTATTTTATCCTTTAGCAGATCTCCTGACACTGTTTCTTCAGTTTCCCCCCTGAGATGGATCCCTGCATTCCTGAGCCTGCTTATTATTTCAATGTTTTCAGGATCAATAAAATATGATTTTATGCTTGAGGCAATTTTTGGACCGATCTCTTCAGTTGCAGTAAGTTCTTCAATCTCGGCATTGATCAGCTCATCAATGGATCTGAATTTCGTAGAGATTTTTCTGGCGACCGTTTCTCCTACATGTCTTATTCCAAGGGCAAAAAGCACACGGGAATACGGGACATTTTTTGATTCCTCAATGCTTCTGATTATGTTGGAAGAAGATTTTTCCCCAAGCCTTTCCAGCGGAATCAGTTGATCAGCACTGAGGTCATAAAGATCTGCAATATTCCTTATCAATCCCCTGCTGTAAAGCAAATCGGTAGTCTCTTCTCCCAACCCTTCAATATCCATAGCTCTCCGGCTGATAAAATGCTCGATCCTGCCTTTTATCTGAGGCGGACAATGAAGATAATTGGGGCAGAAATGATTAGCTTCCCCATCATTCCTGACCAGTTCCGTACCGCATTCAGGGCATTTGTCAATAAAACTGATTGCCACACTTTTACCTGGCCTTGAAGCCTTCTCCACACCAACAATCTTGGGTATTATTTCACCCCCCTTTTCAACATAAACCATATCATTCAAATGCAGATCCAGAAGATATATCTGATCGGCATTATGAAGTGAAGCCCTTTTCACTGTGGTGCCGGCAAGTTGAACCGGTTCAAGGTTAGCCACCGGTGTTACCGCTCCGGTCCTGCCAACCTGGAAGGATACGGATAAGAGCCTTGTCAGGGCCTGCTCGGGTTTGTATTTGTAGGCAATCGCCCATCTTGGCGATTTTGCAGTAAAACCAAGCAGTTTTTGTTGCTCCAGCGAATTCACTTTGATAACTACCCCGTCGGTATCAAATGGCAGATCATTGCGCCGTGTCTCCCAGAACTGTATAAATCCGATCACTTCATCAATGTTCCCGCAGATCCTGTAACTGTCGGAAACAGGAAATCCCCATTCATGCATTTTTTGAAGATTGCCATGATGATTGTCGTCCGGAAGATCATCTCCAAGAAGAGAGTAGAAAAGGCAATCCAGCTTTCTGGCCGCAACTATTGAGGAATCAAGGAGTTTTAATGTACCCGATGCTGCATTGCGGGGATTGGCAAATTGATTGAGACCTTCCTTTGCCCTTTCTTCATTGAGCTCATTGAATACGCTCCTTGGCATAAGTATTTCTCCCCTGGCAATGAAAGAAGCCGGCACATCCGGAGATTCAACCACCTGTGGAATATTCTTGATGGTCCTTACATTTTCACTGACATCATCGCCCCTCGATCCGTCACCTCTGGTCAGGGCTTTTTCCAATAATCCCCCAAGATATGAGATGCTTATTGAAGCACCATCAAACTTCAGCTCACAGACATAGACGATTTCTTCCCGGACCGTTTTTCTGACCCTGTTGTCAAAATCCCTCACCTCCTCAAAACTGTAGGTGTTCCCCAGCGACAGCATGGGATATTTATGATCATATTGCCTGAACTCTCTCGACAGATCACTTCCTACCCTGAGTGTCGGAGACTCTTTACTGCCAAACTCCGGATGTTGTTTTTCAAGGGTTTCCAGTTCATTTAACAGCAGATCATATTCAAAATCAGAAATTACCGGCTGATTGAGCACATAATAATTCCTGTTATGCTCCTCAATTTCCCTGCGTAGCTTCTCGATCCGTTTTCTGACTTCAGTCTGCTTCATATGTAGGTGTGATTTAATTATGATTATGAGTGGCCGGTTTCCGTATCAGATCCAGACCCCATCAATAGTTCCGCCGCATTTATCACACTTCCCATCCTTTAAAGTGTTTGCGGTTACCCTGAAACCCTGACGCGAAATGACCGGCTTTTTGCATGAAGGACATTTTGTGTCCGACAGTTCATTTCCCGGTGCATTGCCCGTATATACATAAACCAGCCCTTCACCTGCGGCTATCCTTGCAGCCTTATTCAGGGTCTCGATAGGAGTGGGAGGCAACTGCTCAAGCTTATAAACAGGGAAAAATCTGCTGAAATGAATTGGAACCTTTTTAAATCCGTTATCACTAAGCCATCTGCACATTTTTCCAATTTCATCAAGATTGTCGGTCCATGTGGGAACCACCAGATTGGTTATTTCAAGCCAAACCCCCATATCCCTGTAAATTTTCAGGGAATCCAGCACCGCCTGAAGCTTGCCTCCGGAGAGTTTAAGGTAGGTACTTTCATTGAATGACTTCAGGTCAATATTAGCTCCATCAATTACACTGCACAGCTTCTTCAATGGTTCAGGATTAATATAGCCGTTTGACTTCACAATGTTCTTTATCCCGGCTTTCCTTGCAAGGATCGCAGTTTCATATACATATTCGTAAAATGTAACCGGTTCAGAATACGTATATGCTATAGTCCTGCAGCCTTTATTGATGCATTCCTCCACAACTTTATCAGGCATCAGATCGTAATTCCTGGTTTTATCTGGACTGGTCTGGGATATTGTCCAGTTCTGGCAATTGAGACAAACCAGGTTACATCCTGCAGTTGCTATCGAAAAGGCTCTGGTTCCCGGCAGAAAGTGGTAAAGGGGCTTCTTTTCCATCGGATCCACATTCACCGAGCATGGATTTCCATATGCAAGGGTGTATAGTTTTGATTTACGGACTTTCCTGTTATTACACTGACTGACTTCAGCTTCCTTGAGAACGCATTCGTTGGGGCAGATCCTGCACATTATCCCTCTTGGCGTTTCTTCCTGGAACATTGCCTCCCTTTTGTAGATACTCGTCCTGTCGGCTGCCATCTCAGGAAAAATCCTGTTGCATGGAATACATACCATGCCTGTGGATACCGCAGCACATTTTTTTATAAAGTCACGTTTACTTATACCTTTTTTGTGCTTTTCCATCTGGAAACGGTTTAATAACTTGACTGTTTTCTGCAAATTTATTAATTCAGGTCATTTTCTGGCATACAGGGTAAAAAGATATCCAGCAAGAATAAGTATTGGAAAAAAAAGCAAGGATGACCTCATTCCGATAAACGGAACCGCGAAACCTGAAAAGATTATACAACCGATTGCCGAGCCTGCAAGGTCAGCACTGTAAACAGCAGATGCGTTCGATGATCCTGAGCCGTTTCTGGTGAACTCCCTGAACAGGCTTCCGGTAAAAGCAGCAGGAATGAAACCCGACAGGATTAATGCACCTGTAACAATAACCTTGTCATCTGAGATAATAATGATTTTTATCGCAAAATACATTGCCAGATAACATATGATCAAAAGCCATGATTTTACCCTGAAGGTCAATTTCTCCAGCACAGGAATCCTTAGTCCCGATCCAAATGCCAGTCCCGACATTAATCCTGCGAGGATCAATCCCGTAACCTGATACATGTTCCCAACCGCCGACTGCAGGATAAGCAGAAGGATTATTTCATACCCTGCAAGGGCTGAGGAACTGAAATACATCAGCAGATTACTTCTTCTTACTGTTAACAGCGGCAGTATGAATAGTATTGCCAGCAATATGAATGATGGTATCTTTTCATTAATGCTTTTGCTCAGGTTATACGCCTGAAAATAAAATGTGCCAACAGGGGTAAGAATATGATTTAGCTTTACTGTTTCATCAATTGCCGACATGATCTGATCTGTTTTAAATGCGATGAGATCATCTGCAAGATAATCGGGACCTACATAGAGGTTGTTAATATTCTTCTTTTCGGCGAGTTCGCAGAATGATATGGAAATTTCGCTGTCGGATGCAATCAGGTACAATTTATTGCCGCTGACAGGCCTGACATGACTGAATACCGTTTTCAGGCTGTTGTAGACCGACGAGAAAAAATATACCGACTCTTTGTTCAGGTAGTCAGGATTTATTCCCGGAGCGCACGAGAAAACCCCTCCCGGCTTTATTACACTTTTAACGTCGTTAAAAAACTCATAGGTATAAAACCTGTTCAATAAAAGAGAAGAGGGCGGAGGAAGCAACAAGATCACTGCATCAAACTTTTCATCCGTATCCTTTATGTACGTGTAAGCATCCTTGTTTTCAATAATAATATCAGGTACTAACAGTGTGTCTGCAATTCTCTCAGTCTTTATCAGGGCGGGATCACGCTCCACATAAACAACTTTGTCTGCCTTGTATTTATTTATTTCGGCCAGGTGCGGATTCAGTGAGCCGGATATAAGGAGGATATTTTCCGGATCATCAAGCTGCAGCATTGGATAATGAATGTCTTCCTCCCGCTCGATCATGTCATCGCTGTAATAAAGAAGCCTGTGATCGTAATAAATGCTTTCCTCCTCTCCGTAAACTCCTTTTGTTATATTTCCATAAGGTGTGTCGACCGAACTTGATACCGTCACACCGCGGAGCAGGAATTGCCTGAACATTCTGTCGGGGGCAGATATGATTATCAGCGAGGAAATAACAAGTACTGATATTCTGAAAATCATTAAATTCCTTCTGTTCAGACTTAGCTGCGATGTAACCGTATATGTGAGTCCGAATATGACTATGAGAATTATTGTCTGGTAAGTATTCAGGCTGGCGATGCTGATGAATGAAATCAGGATTCCGGCAAGAATACCTCCGGCTGTTTCCACCGCAAATGATTTTCCTGCTGTTAAATCTTTAACACCGTCTGCTTCAGAGACTAGCTTGATAAATGTGAACCCTGAAATGAAACAGAAGGGCAGAAGGACACAAAAAGTAAATATGATACTTGCAAGGTATGAGGGTGTTTCTCCGGGATTAAGGAAAAGCCTTGTCAGCATCATCAGCAGGAAAATGGAAACGACAGGACCCAGAAAAAACAAAAGGTTGATTTTAAGTACGTTGTTAAGATTTGATTTTAACGCCATAGCAGCCCCGGCTGCGGATGCTATAAGCCATGAGCCGAGGAAAGAACCTGCGATCAGCTCATAGCCGCCTGAAATATTCATTATCTCCCTTAATAAAAGCAGTTGAATAGCTGAACTTACAAATCCTACGGTAAAAAGATTGATGGAAATGTCAGCCCGCGATCTCGATGTCAGTTCAATCGGCTCCGGAGTGGTGGCTTCCTTTTTTTTGAACATATCCTTAAAATATGAATAATGCCAGGTGAAATGAATCAATCCGGTGACAGCCAGAGCTATTCCGAACTCAACATGCCACCTTAGTATTGATTTAATAAAAGGAACATCCCATTTATATGTGATCTGTAGCGCCAG
>CAZTDW010000022.1:0-9952 GCA_964611835.1 uncultured Rikenellaceae bacterium
AAACAGCCGTACGACCAGAAAGAAAAAGGAGAGATGGGTGAGTGGCTTAAACCAGCAGTTTGCTAAACTGCCGTATGGGTAACTGTACCGGGGGTTCGAATCCCCCTCTCTCCGCAAAGCCAAAATGCTGCCCTTCCGCGCAAGGCAGCATTTTGGATTTGCATGGGGCCCCAAATGGGATCACCGACGATCTGCCGGCAGGCAGAGAGGAGGTAATCCCTTTGAACCGGGGCTGGCCTCCCTGCAACCTGGCTCCTTCGCTAAAAACACCCACCATCCCTTGCTCGGGCTGGCTCCTCCCTAAATCACGCCACCGGCGTGATTCTTTACGGTCGGCCCCTTAACGCTCGGCCCCCTGCAGGCTGGCTGCTTCCTGCATCACTCCGTCTTCCCTCGTCAGATCCCAATGATTATCGCCTTTTTTTGCCTCATTAATGTCATTCCTGAGCAATCTGAGATACCCCGAGTATTTACTGTCAACCTCTTCAAGGATTTCAAGAGCCTCATGATGTCTTCCCAGTTTATTAAGAGCCACGCCTTTAACCCACATCAGAGATATATTGTCAGGAAAACGGCTGAGCCCTTTACAGGCTAATTCAAATCCTTCTTCAATATTGATCCCCGAACGGACTAATAGTCTTGCAAGGTCGCGGATCCTGACAGGATTTTCAGGATCAAGTAGGAAAGCATTCCTTAAATGCTTCTCGGCGCCGACAGTATCTTTTCCATGAATATACATATAACCGAGAGCCCATTCCTCCGACGCCTGCGATAAATGAAGCCTTTTATGAACTGACCTTATTTCGGAGATGATCCTTGAAACAGAGGCTGTGTCTCCCAACATCACATAACAGCTTCCTTTATAAAGTAAACATATTCTGTTATCAGGATTGATGCGTAATCCCAGATCGCTTATCCTTATTGCCTCATAAGGCTTTTCCGCCAGCAGAAGCGCATCGCAGTAATCATTGTAAAACCTGTCATAAGTCCACAGGCTCTCCCTTTGCCGGCTGATCTCCTCAACTTTGCGGAAGGCTTCAATAGCTTTGTCAAACTGAAATAATGCTTCATTATATGTGACTCCAAGATCAAGCCATAACAGCCTCGATTCTATTCCTGATTCTTCAAGCAATCTGCAGTTCCTTAAAATATCCTCGGGATTTTCACTTATCAGGCATGCATACCACAGGGTTACCCAGTTTTGATATTTCGGAGGGAGTCTGTCCTTTCTGGCGTATGCAAACTGAGTCCATTTCATGGAATTCCTGTATCCTGGATCAAGGTTGCTGAAATTGTAAGCATATGCTATATAGAATGATGCAAAAGTGAAGGTCGAATCAATTTCTACTGCTTTTGTTAATGATTTAATGGCTGATGGGTATTCTGACGATAAGATCATATTCATACCTTCTATAAAATATCTGTAAGCTTCAACTGAATTGGGATACACGTCATGAAAATCATAATCCGTTTTCCGGGTGAGTGCCCTGGTTTCCAGGTAGTTTTTTATTTCGTCACACAGTGAATCAACAATTTGAAGATAATCTGATGATCTCAGATTGCCTTCTACCCTGTGTG
Organism: uncultured Rikenellaceae bacterium; assembly: GCA_964611835.1. GTDB lineage: Bacteria > Bacteroidota > Bacteroidia > Bacteroidales > VadinHA17 > LD21. The sequence goes on from CAZTDW010000022.1 coordinate 1,579, forward strand.
TCCATATTATTTCACCACTTCTCGTATCAAACAGATTTGTCAGTATCCAATATAATCCATTCATCCCATGTATATTGCCCGAAACATAGATCTCAGCGCCTGCTTTTTTTGCAACTTCCCTTGCCTTTGCCGGTAAAATTGATGCGGTAAAAACCTGATCCATGCTTTCCATAACATCATACATAGCCTGGTCATCATAAACAGCCAGTTCAGATGAATTGCCAAGGCAATTTATTATAAGCGATGAGATACCTCTTTGAAACCAGTTCAGCAGTGAATCTCCTGTAAGGTTTTCAAAGGGGATGACCGCTATTGAGATTTTCCCGTCAGGACCTTTGGAAATACCTTTCTTTTCTGCTGGAAGAATCCCGGGAAAAGCCAGTAATGTAAGAATTAATAGAATCGCTGTTATGCCAACACCTGACAGCATAATGGTATTTATAAATTTTGCAGGCTTATTGTCAGCATAGCCTAACTCAGGAATTCTGACTTTTTCAGGATTTTCTCCGGATTCAGGATTGCCCTTCATTATCTCTGTTCCTGAAAAGGCAAGTCCATCTCTGAATTTTATATACCACTTTATGATAATAACAAGATTGATCAGGACCGGCTTCACCTGCTCGGGATCAAAGTCCCTGGGATGTGATCCAAAAGTTGCCAGGCTGTTAAGGCTGTGCATTGAGGCTATGATATTTGAGGGAACTTTATCTTCCTTATGGAGCTTATCAATAATTCCCTGTAATGGTTCTGTTTTCCGTGGTCTTTTAAGTTCAGTTTCGCAGAGGTCAGTTATTATTACTTCCAGGCATCTCCTGGCATAAACCAATGCAATATTTTTATCATCAGTTCTGACCAGTCTTTCAAGTTCCTGCGCCACATCGGGTAACTTATCCCTGATTAACCGGTAAATCTTTTCAAGCTCCTTTATTTCAGCTGACCAGATGACCATTTGATGAATAATTTATGATAATGCCAACCGGATGAATCCGGCCTTGTATCAGAGAAGTATACCAAGTATTAAAATTATATAAAACACCAGGGTGGCGATAACCTCCATCGCAAGATGTTGTTTTTTAATACTTATGAAGGGCTGCGAGGGTTCTTCTCCTGCAGCAGGAGATAATCTGATGAACTTTGGTTCCGTTATTTTGTCTATAATCAGACCAAGAATCCATACGATCCCTACTAAAACCAGCTTTACGATCATCAGAGTCGAAAAACCGTATCCCAGGATGAGCCAGGTTACTCCTGACAGAGTCATCATAATCAGGCCCAAAACCAGAAGTTGTGTTAAAGGTGCAACAACCTTTAGGTAAACAGGCATAAAGGTTATATCCCTGTTACATTTCAGCAACAGGACTACCTTCCCTGTTGCAGATCCTACGCCGAGAGCCAGTCCAGAGAGATGGACCAGTAACAAAAATGTCCATAACGATACCATCTTACTATTCCTCCATCATTTTTAGTTAATATTGGAAAATTAATAATGATCATATGTGATATTTTTAAGGATGAACATTTTTACATTCTGCTTTTATGCTCTTTAATAAGATCTTCAAGAGTAAATGATTCGAAATATTCAATAATGATCTCATTCAAACCCCGCCAGAATCTGTTAACTCCACAGGTTTTCGCCAGGTTGCACCTATAGTTAACTGAAACACAGTCAACAATACTGATGCCTGGTTCAAAAGCCTTATATATATCAAGTATTTTTATCTCAGATGGTTTGCCGGTAATTTTGTAGCCGCTTTTTTTGCCTTTGACATTTTTTATGAGACCGGCAGTTTTCAGAGCCGTAATAATATTATCAAGATATTTATTTGAAATCTTCTGGCGTTCTGAAATATCCTTTTGAAAAACGCCATTTTCAGATTCCTCGAGAGCAATCTCTAAAATTGCCCTGATCCCATACCTGATCCGTGTATTGAATTTCATATTTGATAATAATGTCAATATCAATTAACCTGTTATTCAAACAGGAACTTGCTTTCATTATCATATCAGCTTACACGACTGATACCTTTTTGGTTGAGATATGGAAGAATTTATACAGCCCCTGACGGATTACTATTATGGATATTTCTGTCATGATTTCCTTCCTTATTAATATCCTATAAATCCTACATAATAGATAGGATAAAATTACAATAATATTTCAAATTATCAGCTAATTAAACTATTAATTTTTAAAAGGATGATCTATTTATAATGGATCTAAATAACATCCTGATACCGGTTAAGACAATTGGCTGGGAAGTCTATAAATCTTCCCGATGACCAACTTTGACACTCTTTCAGATCTCGTTTAATTCAGGACTCAGACCGGGACGGCCGCGGTAGTATTTATGACCTAAAGGGCAGTGAGGTTTTTTTCTTATTATTTATTACCGGAAAGACTGATTATAGTGTCAAATAAGGTTGAAATTTAATAACAGGTAGCTCCCGGAAGCTGATTTCAGGAAATCACGGATGCATATTAGCATGAAAAAGAATGAATTAATACTTCATGGGATTGTTTAATTTTTTTTAACTTTTTTTTGTACATTCGTCAAAATGGAGTATCTTCGCACCGATTTTTTTCTAACAAAACGGTTAACTAAGAAATAATCGGAAATTTAACAAAACAAAGTATTTAAAAAGAAGCAAAATGAAGAACAAGGTTTTATTTGGATTGGCAACTATTATGATGGTTGCATTTCTCGCAAGTTGTGGAAAAGTTCCGCAGGTTGAAATTGATGCAGCAAACGCTGCTATTGAAGCTGCAAAGACAGCTGAAGCTGCTGTGTATATTCCTACCGAATTTGCAGCTGTACAGGATTCAATGAATGCAATCCTTGCTGATGTTGAAGCTCAGAAATCAAAGCTGTTTAAGAAATTTGGTCCTGTAAAGGAAAAACTTACTGCAGTTGTTGCTCTGGCAAATCAGGTTTCTGCCAACGCAGCTGTTAAGAAAGAGGAAGTAAAGAAAGAAAGTGAGACTCTTCTTAATGACATTAAAGCTGTTATTGAGGAAAACGGCAAGCTGATCCTGAAAGCACCTAGGGGTAAGGAAGGAGCAGCAGTGATCGAGCAGATTAAAGCCGACATGGCTACGATCGATGCTACAGTTCTGGAAGCTCAGGGCCTTTTCGACAAAGGTACCTATATGGATGCATTGAACAAGATCAAGGCTGCCAAGGAAAAAGCTGACGGAATCAATTCAGAGCTCAAGGAAGCCATCGCAAAAGTCAGAAGATAATATAGCTTTTACGGAAAAAGATAAAATCCCCGGGAAATAACCCGGGGTTTTTTTTAAGATCAGGGCGATGAGGTTAAAGAAAGTTTGGAGAAATATATTTGGACTTGTCATTGCTACGCTAGTTTTAACTATACTGGCCATGATCGTGGCATATTTTGTTCCCCGCCCTCCTGTTGAAAAGCTGGAATATGCAAGAATAACTCTGTCTCAGGCTTCTTCGGGCAATGCAGGTTTGTATTCAAGGAAGCTTTTCAGGGAGGCTGAATCATCTTACGATTCAGCAATGGTAATCTGGCGAAGGGAAAATGAACGGTTCTTCTTTTTCAGGGATTTTAATGAGGTGGAAAAGTATGCCGAGCTTTCTGCAGATAAGGCAGAAGAAGCTATCAGAACATCAAAGGCAAATGTCACCTCACTCAGAATGAGGATAGAACATAGGATTGATACTCTGAACAATGTCGTTGCACATCTGAATAAGCTTTTTACTCATTATCCCCTTTCTTCAGAAATGAGAAACAGGATATCGAGGGGAAAACTTCTGCTTAAGGAATCCGAAATTGCTTTCAGCAGGGAACAATATCTTCAGGCCAACAAGAAAATAATTGATGCTGAATACCTTCTTACCGAATCATACAAAAGCGCAGCAAGCAATCTTGAAGAATACTTCCGGTCATATCCCACATGGAAGAAATGGGTCGAAAAAACTATAAGCGATTCAAAAAGGAATAATAGTTATTCAATAATTGTAGATAAATATTCCAGAAAATGCCATATTTACCATAATGGCGTCAGACAGCATGTCTATGATGTGGAGCTTGGAAAGAACTGGGTAGGGGATAAGAGGGTCAGGGGCGACATGGCCACTCCGGAAGGAATGTATAAGGTCGTCAGGAAATTCGGAAGCAACAGGACCAAGTACTACAAGGCACTGCTGCTTGATTACCCGAATGAAACAGACAAGGCGGAGTTCAGGCGGGAAATGGCAAACGGCAATCTTCCCCCAACAGCAAGAATAGGCGGTCTTATTGAGATTCATGGTAATGGTGGAAAGGGCATTGACTGGACTGAGGGATGCGTAGCCCTTACCGATTCGGAGATGGATGTTGTATTCCGGATAGCCAGGGAAGGGACACCGGTGACTATTGTCGGGTCGATGTTTGAACTTAATGAGGTGCTCAAATGAAAATAAACTAAGTACATGGAAACAGACCGTGAACTGAATGATTCAAAAAATTCCGGATCCCCAGGCAGGAATGAAAATCCATTTCAGGATATCAGGGAATTTATTGTCAAAAACATAAATCTCCTGTATTCCCGGATTCGCGGGAATGCAGGACTTTTTAAAGCCCTTCGGGCCTCCCTGATAACTGTATCAGCTTTACTGGCTTTGTTTATCGCGGCTTTTTTTGTCCTCTACGCAGTACCCGGATTGCAGGAATTTTCATCAGGAAAAAGAACCAGGTTAACAGACATTAAGGAATTAAAAGAGGATAAGGGCTATAAGAAAGTAACCGGGACTTTATCAAAAGACATACAAAGGCTTTCAAGGAAATACAATTCATATACATCGGGTCAGTCATATATCGTTATCAACACAACCGACAACAAGTTCTTTCTATACAGAAACAAAAAACTTGTCAGGGAAGGCCGCTGCAGTTCAGGTAGTTACATAATGCTGAAAACCCAGGGTGAAAAGAAATGGATCTTCAAGACACCTAAAGGCAAGTATTGGATTCAGGGAAAAATATCGTCACCAGTATGGAGAAAGCCTGACTGGGCCTTTGTGGAAGAAGGGTTGCCCATCCCTCCCCAGAATCATCCTTCACGTTGGGAGCCTGGAGTGCTGGGTGACTATGCTCTCAGCATAGGCGACGGATACCTGATTCACGGGACAATATACAAGAGATTCCTTGGGATGCCTGTTACACATGGGTGCGTCAGGCTCAACGATGAGGACCTAGAGGTCATATACAAAACATTGAACATCGGCTCAAAAGTTTATATTTTCTGAACCAGCTTAAGCATTTTTTATGAAAACGGAGACTTATAAAAGGTCAACCAGGGGGAAACTGACGGCGATTACAATCGCCGGATTAGTTATATTGTTTCTGATTTATTATTCTATTATGTCAATGATTGCTCCGTCAAGGAAGCTTAACGGGATTAAGGAGAAATATGCACTTCAGCAGGAAGAGACTCCGGTGGATGAAAGGATCCTGAATGATTCGACATATATAAGCCTGATGAAAGAGAAAGCTTTTCTTCAGTCAAAAATTGCAATGGCTGAGACCGATTCAATCTATCTGGCCCTGAACCTGGCTGACAGCACTGCAAACCTTGAGATAAGCGGAGTTGAAGTACATTCAGCAAGGATCAGTGATTTCCGCATAAGCTCCATCCTGGGAAAAGGAAATGAATACCTTATATATTCAATGTTTTCCGTACCATTGAATATTGTAAGGGATTATTCAACCTTCAGGAAAGAGCCTCTGATGATCAAAATGGCTCCCAAGGACACATCCGAATATAAGCCCGACATTATTCCCGACACAACCGATTATGAGCCGGTGAACTATATTCTGGAGATGGACAATGGAATAAGAATATTTGTATATCAGGATGATAAAATATCCGCAAATGACAGGAAACATCACTTTGTTTTCGACCTGACCGACAGGCTGAGGAATGCATGGAGTGCATTCAGGAGTGTTGCATTACTGAAGGTTCCGGAATATCATCCGTTTATTAAGATAACACTCCCCAAAGCTGATGCCAAGATCATATACAGGGCTATACCCCGAAATGGTCAGGTGGCTGTTTACAGATAAATAAAATCTTTGTTTTTTCGACAATAAGAAATACCTTCAGAGGAAGTCTAATTTTGCGGGACAGTTCTTGTCCTTTCACCCGAGGGTTCTTTCACATGCTTATGTCTGAAGAGTATGGCGAACAGGACAGCTACCACCAGGGCATAAACTGCAAAGGAAAACCATATACCCATCCAGTCGAATTCCCCGCCTGGCAATGTAAAATATCTGTCAATTGCGATACCGCTTATCCTGCTACCAAGGAAGGCACCAAAGCCGTTGGTCATCATCATGAAAAGACCCTGGGCGCTGGCACGTATTTCAGGTGTGCACTGGGTTTCCACGAAAAGTGATCCGGATATGTTAAAGAAATCAAAAGCCATACCATAAATGATGCATGAAAGGATTATCATCCAAAGTCCTTCAGCAGGGTTCCCCACCCCGAACAGGGCGAAGCGAAGAACCCATGCAACCATGCTCATCAACATCACTTTCTTTATCCCAAACTGTTTCAGGAAAAAAGGAATTGTAAGTATAAAGAGGGTTTCTGAGATCTGTGATATCGACATTATGATTGCCGGGTATTTTACAGCGATAAGGTCTTTGTATTCAGGCATATCGGCAAAATCATGCAGGAAAGTATCGCCATAGGCATTAGTCAGTTGCAGGGCACCTCCAAGCAACATGGCGAAGATGAAGAATAGGGCCATCTTGGAGCTTTTAAAGAGCCTGAAAGCATTAAGACCCAGTTCTTCTGCAAGTTTCTTCTTATGTCCCCTGCCAAGAGGCGGACACTTTGGAAGGGTGAAGGCATAAAGACCAAGCATTAGGGAGGAGACAGCCGCCACATAAAACTGCATGGATGACGTTTCAAATCCAAGAAGGCTCACTACCCACAGCGCCACTATGAAACCTATCGTCCCCCAGACCCTTACAGGCGGGTAATCCTTTATTATGTCCATGCCGGTGTTTTTCATGGAGCTGTAGGATACAGTAATAGCAAGGGCAAGGGTTGGCATATAGAACATCATTGTAAGCAGCAGAACCCAGAAGAAGAGGTCGGGATTGTTTATGGAGGGAATCGTCGAGAGAAGGATAGCACCCGCGATGTGAAAGATACCATACAATTTCTCGGCGTTGACCCACCTGTCGGCAATGATCCCGGCAATGGCCGGCATGAACAGCGAAGCCAGGCCCATTGTTGAAAATATGGCTCCGAAATCAGTCCCCGACCAGTTTTTGTTTTGAAACCAGTAAGCCCCGATTGTAAGCAGCCACGATCCCCAGATAAAGAACTGAAGGAAATTCATTATGATAAGCCGGCCCTTAAGTCCCATAGTTATTATTATAATTAAAACAGATAATCTGCGAAGATAGCAAGGTATTCCAAACTACCGATCCGGGATTAGAAAATGTTGATGAAGGATTTCAGAAGTAAAGCCCAAAAGTTTTCTCAAATACTTGTATTGCTTCCTTAAAGTAATAATTTTTATAAATGCCTCGCAGGATGTCAATAATGGAAACCAGGAGCGAAGATAGTCGCTTGTTTATTGGTGTATTTGCTTTATCTTTAATAGCTCCTGATAACTTCAAATACAGCGAAAGGTATAAAACATGAAGTGTTTTGAATTACGTAATTAATTACGTAATTAATTACGTAAATATGATTTTGTTTAATTTATTTCCTCTTGAAGTCGTTGCTCTCGATAGATTAAATGGATTCCCGGATTGCCTCCGGCGATCCCTGTGGGGGGCTCCCAGCAACGCCAAAATGCTGCCTTGCTCGTTGCTCTCGCAAGTATTTTTATTTTCCATCCCTCCTCGCTCATGCTGGGCATGGCTCGGCCGGATGGAAAATAAAAATCACTTCATCCTGTAAGCTAAATTATATTTAACTAGCACAATCACAGTACATCAGGCAAGTCCCTCCCTCCTGGGGGAGGGATTTAGGGAGAGGTGGATGATGGGGCAGGGGATTTAGGGAGAGGTAAAAAACACCCTAAATGGGATTCCCGGATTGCCTCCGGCGATCCCTGTGGGGGGCTCCCAGCAACGCCAAAATGCTGCCTTGCTCGTTGCTCTCGCAAGTATTTTTATTTTCCATCCCTCCTCGCTCATGCGGGGCATGGCTCGGCCGGATGGAAAATAAAAATCCCTTCCGCCTGGCGCAGAAGGGCAGCATTTTGGCTTTGCGGAGAGAGGGGGATTCGAACCCCCGTTCCGCCGATAGGCGGAAAACGGTTTTCGAGACCGCCGCATTCGACCACTCTGCCATCTCTCCCTTTAATAGCCGCATTCACCACGGAGTTTATCCCGCCCATGCGGG
>CAZTDW010000022.1:10052-28554 GCA_964611835.1 uncultured Rikenellaceae bacterium
ACCATCTCTCCCTTTAATAGCCGCATTCACCACGGAGTTTATCCCGCCCATGCGGGACCATCTCTCCCTTTAATAGCCGCATTCACCACGGAGTTTATCCCGCCCATGCGGAACCATCTCTCCCTTTGTCCTCCGAAGCCCTGGTGAAGGAGGATCACCCTGCACCTGATAAAGAATGTTCCTGAACCAGGCCGGCCCGAATCCCTGCGGTTCCCTGTTGCAAACCATCCGGGATTTGCCTTCATAAGGCAGCGGCAAAAATAATAATTAAACACTATTAAAAATCCTGTAATACGATAAAAATAATCGCTTTTGTTTTGATTCCATCACTGAATGAATTTATTTTGCACAAGCACTGAAATCCCATTGACAAACCATAAAAATTAATTACGTGAAAACTTTATACAAAATGTTATTCATCAGCGGATTGTTTGCAGCCCTGTTGACTGCCTGCAAGAGTAAGCCGGAAACTGACAAAAACAATCCGTTTTTTTCAGAATACGATACACCTTTTAATGTTCCTCCATTTGAAAAAATAATGGCCCGGCATTATATGCCCGCCTTTGAAAAAGGAATGGAAGAAGGAAGAAAAGACATCCAGAGTCTCATCAAAAACCGTGAAGAACCTAATTTTGAAAACACAATAGGAGCTCTCGACAAAGCAGGAGATCTGCTGACCAGGGTCTCAGCAGTGTTCTTTGCACAAGCCTCTGCAAATACCAGCGACTCACTGCAGAATATTGAAATGGAAATATCTCCGAGGCTCGCCGGATACAATGATGAAATAAGGCTTAATCCTGATCTTTTTAAAAGAGTTAAGAAAGTATATGACACTCAGGAAAGCCAAAACCTTAATCCGGAACAGAAATTCATTCTTGAAAACCTTTACAAAGAGTTTGTCAGAAACGGAGCAAACCTGAGCAAACAGGATCAGGATACACTGAAAAAGATAAATCAGAGGATCTCCGTGCTCAGTGTAAAATTCAGTCAGAATGTCCTTGAGGAAACAAACACTTACAAGCTTTTTGTTGATAAAGACGGTCTTGCAGGGCTTCCCGAGTCGTTGGTCAATGCAGCCTCTGAAACAGCCAAGGCAGCAGGTAAGGAAGGGCAATGGGCTTTTACAACCCACAGACCAAGTATATTCCCGTTCCTTCAGTATTCCGAAAACAGGGATTTACGGCGCGAGTTGTTCAATGCCTATACAAACCGCGGAAACAATGGGAACGAAAATGACAACAACCAGGTTCTGGCTGAAATAGTCAAACTCAGGGCACAGAGGGCAAAGCTGCTGGGTTACAAGTCACACTCGGATCTTGTACTCGAGCCCAGGATGGCCAAAAATCCGGACAATGTGTACAGTCTGCTTGAAAATCTCTGGAGCAAGGCAGTTCCTGTTGCAATGAATGAGGTGAAGTAGATGCAGAAAATAATCGACCGCGAAGGGGATAAATTCAAACTTGAACCTTCCGACTGGTGGTATTATGCCGAAAAACTGAGAAAGCAGAAATATGATCTCGACGATAACGAGCTCAGGCCATATTTCAAGCTTGATAATGTACGTGAAGGGGTTTTTACCTGTGCGAACAGGCTGTATGGAATCACCTTTAAACCAATATCCGGTTGTCCTGTTCCTCATCCAGAGGCTCAGGCGTATGAAGTCAAAGAGGAAGACGGAACACATATCGGTGTACTATACCTGGACTTCCATCCCCGTGAGAGCAAAAGGCAGGGTGCATGGTGCGGCGGTTACAGGAATCACCACATCGAAGATGGGAAAACCATCACACCTGTGGTGACCGTTGTATGCAATTTTACAAGACCAACCGGTGACCTGCCTGCACTTCTCAACCTTGAAGAGGTAGAGACCCTGTTTCATGAGTTCGGTCATGCCCTCGAAGGGCTTTTCTGCAAAAACGCCTATAACATTTCATATATAGCATGGGATTTTGTTGAACTGCCTTCTCAGATAATGGAACACTGGGTTACGGAACCTGAATTGCTGAACGTATATGCAAGGCATTATAAGACAGGAGAACCTATCCCCGCCATACTGGTTAAAAAACTCGACAAAAGCCAGTATTTCAACCAGGGCTTCATTAATGTGGAACTGCTTGCCGCTTCGATGCTTGACCTGGCATACTATACCCTTGAGCATCCTGCAGTAGTTGACGTTCAGAGCTTTGAGAAAAATTATCTCGACAAGATAGGGCTCATCCCGGAAATAGTTTCGCGTTACAGGAGTACTTATTTCCTGCATATCATCGACGGATACGACTCAGGATACTACAGCTACACATGGGCCGCCGTGCTCGATAACGATGCTTTTGAGGCATTTAAGGAAAAAGGCGTCTTCGACAGGTCAGTGGCTGAGTCATTCCGTCGTAACATACTGGAGAAGGACGGAACAATGGATGCCATCCAGATGTACGTTAACTTCCGGGGCAGGGAGCCACAGATAGAGCCTCTGCTAAGAAACAGGGGACTTATTTAAAAGCGTTTTCCACCTGCTCAAGGGTCACTCCAAGAATTTCCTGAGTAACCTTGTCGAGAAGTGATCTGTCTCCTGTGAGATGGACAGTGATCTGATCATGCTTTAAACTTGCCCCGGGCTTCAGGGCTGCTGCAGGTGAGGAGGTCTCCAGCTCGTAAAACGGACCCATCTGAGAGCCGTCAGCCAGCGGCCCGTCGTTATAGGAGTTCAATGCATCACCCGAATAGGGATCCTTCTGCAGTTCCCATGCAGAGTTCACGTAATCGGATCTGGTATCAGGCACTTCACAGAATAGAAATGTAAGTGCTTTGTTATCAGAATCATAACTTCCGAGTACCCCGGTTGCCCTCTGCTGATTGATACCGATTTTTCCCCTGCTTTTTCCATCGGCCCTGAAAAATATCCTGTTGTCAATTACCCTGAGCCTGTCGGCAGGAATTTTACCGAAATAGCTGTCATTTACCGCAACTCCAAGATCCTTTTCATCACCCGGTTTGATCGGAATAACCACAACCACAGAAGGTGAGGGATTGAACATGCCGAGCATCCAAACTGAAAGAAGTCCGGTCTCTTTCGCCCATTCCCTGGTCCCTTCATTAATCAGTTTATTCTCAGACCGGTAGGCTACACAATTAAGACCTTCGGATTTTACGCCTGCAAGCTTTTTGAGCTGATTTTCAGAAAGCAGAGTGACAATCCTTTCTATTCTCAGGCTGAAAGATGATCCGCTGTAATTCTCAATCCGGGCACTTTGTGAGAAATTAACTGACGTATCGGTCTTCCCGGTAACCTGAAAAGGTTCGGTATCGATAAAAGCCGGAGTTTGCCAGTTATCATAGACAAAGTCATCTCCTTTTTTGAAAAATATTGCAAACTGTCCTCCTTCAGGTCCGAGCCATAGCCTTTCCTCTCCGCCAAATGCATTGATATGCGGCAGTGTTTTTCCGGAAGAGATCAGATCATGATTGATCCATCCGAAACTATAACCATTGTAACCCTCGGTAGTGCTTGTCATAACCCTTCCCTGCCATGCCGGGACAACGGCAACTGATGAATTTCCTTTTCTTAATTCAATGACCTCGGTATGTTTTCTTAGGAAATCGAGATTGTACCCGTAAAGCTTTGTAGAATCTTTATTCATGTTTCCGGCTGTTTGGTTCATAGTATTTTTCTGCTCCCCGCCTCTGCAGGAAAGAAGGAAAACGAATACACCTGCTAAAATTATTATTTTATTCATTTCTATTAATGATTTGATTTTACAATTCATTCGAAGGTACCTTTTTTTTGTTTTTTCCCGGATATCTGTACCGCCTCCAGAAAGGCAGGGTTGTGAGCGAAGTATATTTTACAAGGTAATGAAACGGTTTGAATCCCATTGCGCGGTGGAAGATACTGTAAACCACCGCAGAGATTATGATCATGACCATGATACCCAGAACCTGGGAAGAAATTTTCCACCACCATACCTCTTGACTTATATTAAATTTATCAAGAAAAAGAATTATCAGAGCTGAATTTACGGCTGTAATCAGATACATAATCCCTGCCGCCATTCCGTGGGCAGTCTCGATAGCTCTTTCAGGACAGTTGTTCATGCATCTCATGCAGCTTTCACAGGTAAGTTTCCAGTATGGCCTGTTGTTTACCAGTTTAATGGATGAAGTGGGACAATCCCTGATGCATAATCCGCAATTATTGCAGTGATTGTTGGCAATGAATGTTTTAGCAAGGAAATATCTTCCTCCGATATAATATCCAAGCGATATAGGGCTGATTATAATATCGAATGGCAGGCTCATCAGGCCGCGCCATACTTTTTGCCCTTCAAAGAGCTTTTGAGCAAATCTTCTTACAATTCTTTCGCAACGGCCAACTATTGACTCAATTACCTTTTTTTTAAGCCCCGGGTGAAGAGAAATCCAGTTGGATGGCAGGTCAACGGGTCTGAAGCCAATGCATCTGTATCCTTTGATCCAAAGGATAAGGGCCGGTATTATCAGGGCCATTCCGCTTATTCCGGGCATGAATATTTTATAAAGTTTCATGCCGGCCCGGGTATTCAGTAAAAACACCTCTTTACCAAGTCCTTTGGGGAAGCCTGTGACAAACCTTAATAAAATGGGAGCAGCATTGAATCCATGTGTGGGGTATGCAAAGCCGATAAGAGAATGTTCTTTTTTCGCCGGAAACAGCAGTTCCCCCTGTTTATCGATCTGTTGCACGATTGCCTTTATACCCCGTTTTTCAGCTTCTCCTGCAATCCAGTCAGAAGATGCAAGGGCATTCCCCGTGCCGGAGAAACAATAGATGTACAACGAATCCCATTTTTGAGTCATCTCCTGTGAGCTGAAAATACTTCGGGGAAAAAAACTGAACACTAAGATATTGATAATTGAATTGATTTAAAAGCGGATTGCAGGATCCATAATAAGTATTAACTGACGCAAAAGTCGGGATTTTAGTATTTCTTTGCATTGAAACAGGCGAAAATGATTTTAAAATTCCTTCGTGGAATAAGATGCTTATGCCATCATTATCAGTAAAGAATCTCTGCGGACTGGCCCCCGATGAAATCATAGATGCAGTGGCTCATTTATATCCCATGAACATGCGTCATGCGTTGGCAGTTGCAAACGGTTTATATAAAAAGGGAGTGGTTGATTTTCTTGAGATACCATCAATTCCCAGGAAGCTTGGCAGAATTCTTAATGATGAATTTCAGGCTGGTACCTTTAAGCCGGTTCTGGAAAGCTTTTCCTCTGACGGATCGGTTAAGTACTTATACAGGAATCCTGAGGGATTGGAATATGAAACTGTTTACATTCCCGATACGAAAAGAAATACAGTATGTGTTTCCACTCAGTCGGGATGCAGGATGGGCTGCGGGTTCTGTGCCACCTCCCGGTACGGGTTTCATGGAAATCTGACAGCCGGGGAAATAATAAATCAGGTTATCAGCATTGCTGATGCAAAAAAGGTGAATCATGTAGTTTTCATGGGCATGGGAGAACCCATGGACAATCTTTCCGGCTTGCTGAAAGCTGTTGAAATACTTACGGCGGGCTGGGGACTTGCGATCAGTCCGGGAAACATTACTGTCTCAACCGTCGGGATCAGTCCGGGGATCATCGAATTTCTTGGGAAAACCAGGTGCAATCTGGTTCTCAGTCTTTTTTCCCCTTTCAGCGACGAGCGGCAGAGAGCAATTCCGGTTGAAAAAGTGTATCCCTTTGTGGAGATTATCGATATGATGAAATCATTTCCTCCTGACAGAAAAAGACGTCTGAGCATTGCTTATGTAATGATCCGGAATCTGAACGATACTGACAGTCACCTTGAAAATCTGAAGGACCTGTTTCGCAACTCAAAGGTAAGGGTAAATCTGCTGCCCTATCACCCTGTAGCAGATGATCCGAATCTTCCTTCATCGTCTGAAAAGATGAATTATTTCAAACACGAACTTGTCATTTCCGGAATTTCTGCTTCAATCCGGAAGTCGAGAGGAACCGATATCGATGCAGCTTGCGGCCTTTTGGCAGGAAGACATGGCGGGACCAAAGATAAGCGGTTCAGGACGGCTGGAAGCTAATTGTTTATGAGCTGAAATATATATTCATCCATGTATCCGTCAGAGGTTTTTATCCAGTCCTTTTTAATGCCGGACTGAACGAATCCCTGCTTTTTGAAAAGATCCATGCTTTCGCAATTGTTAGCCAGAATGCTGCAATACAGCTGGTGAAGCTGAAGCGTTTTAAAGCAATAATCTATCAGGCACTTTAGTGACATTGAGGCATAGCCTTGCCTGCGGTATTCCTCATTTGCGATAAGTATACCCAGACCGGCTCTTTTATGATAAGGATCAAAGTCAAAAATATCGATTGTCCCTATGGTCAGGTTATCGGGTATATGATCGATCATGAATCTCATCTGGCCTGTTTCATAAATACTTCTGTGTGAATTCTCAAGATATCTTCTGAGCGTGTATCTTGAATAGGGTGCAATAGTATTGCTAATAAGCCACTGGGATTCATTGTTTTCCCATTTGTATAATAATTCCAGATCTTCGGGTTCCAGGGCCCTGAGCCTTATTTTCTTATATTCCATTTTCTGATCCTGAATTGGGATTATTGGTTTTCTGAAATTGATATTTCCCTGATAAAGGCATCCCCGAAATCCTTTCTTGCATTAGCTAATGCCTCTTTAGCTCTTGCTATTGACGGGAATTCACCATAAAAATACCTGTACCATCCGTCTCCCTGCACAACTTCCCTGACTCCTTTATAGCCTTTGAATATACGATCAATATTAACGGACCCACGTGATGCCTGCAACTGGATCGTAAATACTCTCCGGGCGTTAATATTTTTAACAACCGGTACTGGCTCTGCAATAGATGAAGATTGATCTTCAAGGTCATTCTGATTGACAATATAAGCATCGTTAAGACCTTGTTCTCTGGCATATTCAATGTATTTTTCCGCATCAGCCCGGGCGCTGAAAACTCCCAGAGTGTAATAATTTAGTGAATCTGTTTCGATGACTCTGATAAAAAGCATATCGTCTTTTATCACCTTGTTGAAATAGGCAGGATCGAGCTTCATCTTTGTTTTCATCAGAACCACACTGAACCGCATTGAGTAAGATTGTCTTAACTGTCCCGGAGTGAATGCCTCATGGCGTATTACCACGCCAGTTTGCGGATTGACAATACCAAATGTAACACGACGGTTATATTTTCTGCCTTCAGGATTATCAGTGCCGTCAGGGTTGAAATTAATTGCAACGGGATTTGATTCTCCGAATGATTTCTTAATAAATATGGTATTTTCTATACCCGATGATGTGTAGTAATCAATTACAGCCTGGGCACGTCTGTCGGCGAGTCTCCTGTTGAATTCATTGCTGCCTTTGGCGTCGGTATAGCCGGCAATTTCGACTGTAAGGCCCGGATTGCTTACCAGAATTTTTCTGATTGATTCGAGAGTCGGTATTACATCCTCACTGATTTCATAGCTGCTGAAGTCGAACAGTATGTTCTTTATTGAAAGGAATTCTCCCGAAGCAACCCTTAATGGTACAAGAACAGGGTTGACCGGTATAAAATTGCCACCGTAATACAAAGGCAGGCTGAGGTTTATGGTATCTGTGACATAACCATCATGACTGACCAGAACTTCATAATCGCCGGGTTTTATGTTAAATGAAAAAGAACCGTCCTTTTCCACAGGAGTGTTCTGGAATACTTCACCGGTATTTATGTTAGAGACAGTGATAAGCGATAGTTTTGGACTGACTTCAAGTCCATCCTCCAGCCTGATGGTTCCGGAAGCTCTCGTAAGTTCATCTGCAGGATTCACGGCAACAATTGCATAAATATTCCTGGCTTTTTCCTTTTCGTCATAACGGCTGGCAATAAATCCAGGCGCATTATTATTCAGTATGAAATGCGTGTTTTCAAGTACATTGTTGAAAGCGTAAGGCATTGCAACCGGTTGTGTCCATGATCCGCCCCTGGCAGTCGATCTGAAAACGTCACTACCGCCCATGCTTATATGACCTGTCGAACTGAATATCAGTGCATCCTCTTCAGCATCATAATAGGGGGAATTTTCATCATAGGGGGTATTGATTACGTTGCCGCAATTTATCGGACGGTCCCATGTAAGGTCATCAAGCTTTTGTGATATCCATATGTCAAGCTCACCTTCTCCACCGGGCCTGTTACTTGCGAAATACATGGTTTTTCCGTCAGGGGTAATGAATCCGTGATCCTCCCAGTAGATGGAATTGACAAATCTTCCGACACTTCTTATATGTGACCAGGTGGTGTCGCTTCTCTGACTTAAATAAAGATTGCCGTCATCTCCGTCATCCATGAACAGAATCAGGGTTTTTCCGTCACCTGTAATAGAATTTGTATAGAACCTGTCAAATCCTCCGAGCTGTCGCGTGATATTTGATGGCCTTTCCCATTCTTTCCCTGATTTATATGAGCAATAGACCTGATTTATACCCTGCTGTCTGACTGTAAAAACAAATACGGAATCATTTCTGGCAAGCACAGGATTGAAGGCTCCGGGATAGTCGATGAGCCATGGGGCAAAAAGATCTGAAAGGATCCTCAGGGGCTTCTTTTTCATTTCCATGGCATATCTGCAATTCCTTATCTGCAGGTCAATGAAGTCAGCCTGAAATTCTTCCTCCCCTGTCAGCTTTTTTTTGGCCTCTGAGTAAAGTGAAATTGCTTTTTCAAGACTGTCATTCTGATGGTAGGCAATTGCCAGGTAAAGGTATGTATCTGGCGGAGCAAGGTTTCCTGCTTTTTTATATTCTTTGGAACTGGTTGCAGCATTTTTTGAAGCTTTTATTAACAGCTCAAGAGCTTCAGCTTTTTTTCCATCCAGATTCAGATAGCATATTCCCAGCTTTGCAGCGATATTGCTGTTATCGGGATTAGCCTTTAACAGGGGTTCATATAGTGATGCTGCCCTCTCATAATCCTTATCATAATAGTAAGAATTATCAGCACTCTGGATTGCGCTAGTGCGTTCCTTATCTGCAGTTTCCTGAGCCGTCAGTGCCATCATGCATACTGACAGTACTGAAAAGACAATTAAGTGTTTTATGCGGTTGCTTTTCATTTTTCCTTTGTTTTATAATGCTGATAATCATAATAAAAATGACTGTCTTAATTGCTCTTAAATGCCCCGGGCGAAGGTCATTTATTATCAACAACCACAATCACTTCCCTGACAAATGCATCCTCAAAAACCTTGACCTGTGGCCGTTGCATTGCTGTTTTGGCTTCGGTATAGGTTGTAAACCTGCCGTAAAAATAATGATACAGGCCGTCGATTTCCTTTAGTTCCCTTATGCCGCTCAATCCGGCGAAGACACTCCTGATGTTTAAAGGTGTCTGAGTTGCTTT
Organism: uncultured Rikenellaceae bacterium; assembly: GCA_964611835.1. Lineage (GTDB taxonomy): Bacteria > Bacteroidota > Bacteroidia > Bacteroidales > VadinHA17 > LD21. Next base: position 19,475 of record CAZTDW010000022.1, read on the forward strand.
AAGCTGAATGGTATAGTATTTCTGTTCTTTCACAAGGCTTTCATCTGTGATTCTTGAAACTTTCTTGATGAAAAGATCATTTTCATAGCCTCTGCTTATAAGATAATCCCTGTGGGCGTATGCCTTATCCTTTGAATCAAATATTCCGGTAGAATATCTGTAGAAAAGATCATTCTTATTGTAATAGACCTTGATATCGTTAACATATTTGAAGTAGGTAATGTCGACAGGATTGTAGAGAGCCATAACCTGCACCGTATAGTACAGAATGGTTGTATCGGCGGAGTCATCATCTGTTATATCGGAAACCTTGAGATCCCTGATCAGGATACTGGGATCGACAGAGTCGACTTTAGGAATCCGCGAAAGGTCAACCTTCTCATATGTGGTTGATTCTGCCCCTGATGGGAATTTCTCAAGTATTACATCCCTTATGTTAATTATTTTTTCAAGGTTATCCGCAACGACAGTTGTGTCAATGGTCTGAGAATAATAACCCGGAGGGCCTGAAAACAGGAGCCTGAATTTCCCGGGTGAGACAATGAAATTATAATTTCCGGTTCCTGCTTCGGGGTTGCTTACCTGGATCGTTTCTCCGTTTTCCCTGTTGATAAGGGTAACGGAATAGGATTCATCATATGTTACGGTCGTATCGCGAAGGCCAAGCCTGCCTCTTATCTCAAAAATCCTGTTCAGGTCGGGGCTTGTAAGCGTGATATAGAAGATGTCCTTTTCCTTGTAGTCGGTAACCATTGAATAGAATCCGTTGAGGTCATTATTAAAAGGTTGGAAGAACCTGTCATCGTCAGTGGAGTTGACCGGGGATCCAAGATTCCGGGGAGCATCCCACGTTGTTCTGTTGCCTGTACTTCTGTATATGTCGAATCCGCCCATACCATTGTGCCCCTCTGATGAAAAATAAAGAAGTGAGTCGTTCAGGGTTATGAATGGGGTATCTTCATTATAGATTGTGTTAACTGCCGTTCCAAGATTGACTGCAGGTCCCCAGTCGCCGGAAGCATCCCGTTCCGAGAGGTAAATGTCGAGTCCGCCATTCCCTCCGTCCCTGTTACTGGTAAAATAAAGTTTTTTACCGTCAGCTGAGATTGATGCGTGTGACTCGTAAAACTTTGTATTGATATTCCTGTTTAGTTTCTGGATAGGGCCCCATCGGTCATTCTTAAATTGTGAAAAATAGATGTTCCCATCGTAATTGTCTGTTTTATATAAAAAAAGCAGGGTGCCGTCGCTGTTAAGGGAGCATGAAGAGCAATCTTCTCCGGCTTCGAGGGTTTTGGTAATTTCAACAGGTACCTGCCACCTGTCATTTATCTTTTTTGAAAACATTATGGCATTCACGCTTCCCCTGCGCTCAGTATAGACGATTGTATTCCCGTCAAAGCTGACAGCCGGATTAATGTTCATTGAGCCCTGCGTGAAGCTTTGCGATACTATGCTCTTACTGATTTTAAATGGTGCTTCGAGGTTGCTCATGGCATTTTTAACTGACTGGACCTCCTGGTCCACGAAGGGCAGGTTTTTCATACCTCCTTTTGATTCAGTTTCAAGTGCAAGGCTCTTGAATTTACTGAAGGTTTCGATGGCTTTTTCAAGCTCATTGTTAACCATATATGCTTTTGACAGGGCAAAATATGCATCAAGCGGAGCTCTTTTCTCCCTGAATGATGTAGTCTTTGATTCATAGGTTGAATTCTTGACCGCATCTTCCAGATAAGGAATCGACTTTTCCTTTTCACCCTCAATATTAAGGTAACAGTTACCTATTTTGTACTTGACATTGAAGTTGTCAGGTTTTTCAAGAAGGAGATAAAGAGGGTTTGCCAGTTCATATTCTTCAAAAAGATTATATGACTCTGCTTTGATAAAAATCTTTTTCTTCTCGGAATTCGACTGAGCTGTTGCAGCAACAGAAGCAATAACCAGAATAAATAGCGTCAGAAAAATGCCATATATTTCTGTCCTGATTTTAATCATCATAACAAATATAATAATTTTAGAAATCCATATTCCGGGGTAACTCTATTTTTCTCCGAAGGTTACCAGGCATATATCCTCATTACCTCCATCATCGCTTTCCCTGTAAAAGGAATAATAGCCCGATTCTCCTTTACCTGTCGGCATAAAAAAGATATTGTCATCAGTATCATTCAAAGGATACCCTATGTTCCGGGGATCACTCCATTTTCCATCATTAGTGCGATCAGCCCGGAAAATATCATAACCTCCAATATTCCTGTGTCCCTGCGAACTGAAAAATAAAGTCTTACCTTCGTTTATCAGAAATGGCCTGTCCTCGTTGAATCTGGTATTAATAACTGGTCCGAGATTTACCGGTTCATTCCATTTCCCGTTTTCCATAAATGAAATATAAAGATCAAGTCCGCCGTATCCACCCGGCCTGTCGGAGGCGAATATCAGACTTTTCCCATCCTCAGCCATGAAACCATGCGATTCCCAGTATCGGGTATTAACCGGATATTCGAACATTTGAATCTTTGTCCACCCTGAGCCATTAAATCTGCTGAAATAAATGTCGCTCTCGAGATCATTGTCTTTTGACACAAACAGCATGTTCCCGTCTGATGACAAACCTGAAACAAAAAGATCTCCGTCAGCTTCCAGGTCTTGTGTGATATTAACCGGATTGCTCCATTTGTTGCCGGCAAGACGGGAAACCATTATGGCATTATAAAACTTCAGGGAAACCATATATGCCAGTACTTTACCGTCGGCGGATACAACAGAATTGAATTCAGATCCGGACGTATTAACCGGTTCTCCGAGGTTTTGTTTACTGAACTTTACAGGGGTTGAAATCAGTTCTTCAGCCTCATCACATACTCTGATTTCATTCACCACAAAATTACGGTTTTCACTGTCATCGGGAAGAAGTGTGTCTAAGTACTTATTATAGAATTCCTTTGCTTTTTCAAACATCCGATTGATCCTGTATGCTTTGCCAAGGTCAAAAAGTGCATCATAAGGAGCCGGTTTCTGGTTGATTGTCCCTTCCACAACCTTGGCTGACAGATTTCTTACGGCAAATGACAGGTAATCAATGGAAAGATCTTTACGGTCGGGAATATTCAGGCAACATGCTCCGATGCGGTACGCAATATTGTGATTGTCGGGTAGTTTCTTGAATAGTCCCAGATATAGGGGAAGGGCATCCCGATATTCACCTTTCATGAAAAAGTATTCAGCTTCAAGAAAGATCTGCTGAAGATTTGCTTTATCCTGTGAATATGACTGTAAACAAATTGAAGACACAGCAAACAGAATAAGAGCCTTTTTTAACATTATGGTGAATTTTAATAGTCAAAATTATTAAAATTTACCAAACTCCTTATGGCTGATTTGCTTATTTATAAACCATAAGCATCTGGCGGCACCGGATTTATTAACAGAAATCCTCTTTTGTGGCCGTCAGCTTATGGCTGAAAGGCGTCAGTCGGATAATTTTCGAGCAATTCTTTTACCCTGTTAAGGAATTTTCCTGCAAGAGCACCGTCTATAACCCTGTGATCATAGCTGAGCGACAAAATCATTATATGCCTGATAGCTATCACGTCACCATCGGGTGTTTCAACCACCGCCGGCATTTTTCTGACTGCGCCCGTACCCAGTATTGCAACCTGAGGCTGATTGATTATCGGGGTGCCCGAGAGGTTATTGTAGCTTCCGAAGTTTGTTACCGTGAATGTCCCTCCAGTAATCTCATCGGGTTTTAGCTTATTGTTTCTTGCCCTTTCTGCCAGATCATTGACGGCCCTGGCAATACCGGTAAGATTTTTTTCATTTGCGTTCTTAATAACAGGGACTATCAGGTTTCCGTCAGGCAGTGCAGTTGCCATGCCAATGTTTATTTTCTTCTTCTTTATGATACTGTCTCCATCAACTGAGATATTGAGCATCGGAAAATCATAAAGGGCTCCGGCGACTGCATCGATAAAAATAGGGGTAAGGGTAAGCTTCTGCCCCTCCCTGGCGAGAAAGTTATCTTTTATCCTGTTCCTCCAGTTTACAACCCTGGTTACATCTGCATCTATGAAAGAGGTTACGTGCGGGGATGTCCTTTTCGACATGACCATGTGTTCAGCAATAAGCTTCCTTACCCTGTCCATCTCAATAACCTCATCAGCTGAATCTTTTGTGACGGGGGCTGACTGTTCATCCGTTGTTGGGATTTTTACCGGTGCCTCTTTCTCTTCCGTTTTTCTCTTTATGGTTTCTAAATGGTTCAGAACATCATCCCTGGTTATCCTGCCATCCATCCCTGTTCCGTTCAGATTGTCAAGATCCTGATAGCTTATCCCTTCACGGTATGCAATATTCCTTACCAGGGGTGAGAGGAATTTCCCTGAGGGAGTACGGCTTTTGAGTTCGCGCGCTACACTTGTCTCTGTTATCTTCTCTTCCCTGTCTTCGTTAATGGTCTCCCGTATTCTCTTTACCTCATTTTCAACTTTAACGGCATTATCAGGGAGGGCTTCGGCATCCGAATCAAGAAGTGCAATGGCCTCGCCAACCCTTACAACAGTTCCCTCTGCGGCAATAATTTCCGTGATGATACCCGATCCGGGGGAAGGAACTTCAGAGTCTACCTTGTCGGTTGCTACCTCAACAAGGGGGTCATCCTCCATGACCCTGCTTCCTTTGCTGACAAGCCACTTGTTAATTGTTGCCTCGATTACTCCTTCACCCATGGCGGGAAGGACAATTTTCATCCGCGTCATACTTAAAATCCTGTTTTTCTTCGATCAGGCAGATTAAATGGCAATTTGCCGGATATCAGACTGAACGAAACTGTTTCTAATCATTTCAAATGTTCACAACCAATAAACAACCGGAATTCAAATAAGTTTTGGCCTGTAATTAAAATTAAGGCTTATAGCATCCAATCAAATGATCAATCAGTGTTTTTTCATCTCCCCCCTGATTACTTCTGCCAATCTGCGTATTCCTTCTTCAATCTCATAATTATTTGAAAAAGAAAAATTTAGTCGCATCGTGTTTTTTCCGGTGTTATTGCAGAAAAAAGTTGAGCCTGAGACAAAAGCAACGTTCTGTTCAATCGATTTCCGGAATATCAGATCTGCATCAAATCCCTCAGGGAGTGTAACGAACAGGAAAAGTCCACCCTGAGGTTGGGTCCACTTTACTGTTTCCGGCATGTTTTTTCTCAGGGACTCGAGCATAGCATCCCTTCTGGTGCGATATAATTCTATGGTTTTCTTCAGATTCTTTTCAAGCAATCCTTTTTCAATATACCTGGCTATCATCCTTTGGACAAATGGAGAGGTGCACAGGTCGGAGGTCTGCTTTGCCATCACAATCCTGTCGAGCAGGATGGGGTTGCCGACAACCCAACCAATCCTGAACCCGGGTGCAAGGATTTTAGAAAATGTAAATAGTGAAATTACCCGGCCGGTATGATCCAGTTCGCACATGGTTCTGCAGGGTTCGCCCTCGAACCTTACTTCACGGTATGGACTGTCTTCAACTATCAGGAGATCATATTTTTCCGCGATCTCAATAATTCTGAGCCTTCTGCTCTCGGACATTGTTATCCCGGAAGGATTCTGGAAATCGGGGATGATGTAAATGAATTTTATTTTACGTCCATATCCTCTCAGGCCGGCTATGGTCTCTTCAAGTTCTTCCGGATTCATACCTTCATTGTCAAGGGTAATCCCTTTTAGTTTTGCTCCGTAAACCAGGAAGGTATTTATAGCTCCAAGGTAGGAAGGGAGGCCGCACATGATGTAATCCCCATGATCGACGAATATTCTGGCAATAAGGTCTATTGCCTGTTGTGACCCTGTGGTAATAATCAGATTTTCAGTACCTATATTGAATCCTGATTTTCTGTACATTTCCACCAGTGCATTTCTCAGGTGCATATCTCCTTCCGTGGTCCCGTATTGAAGGCATTCCGACCCGCTCTGTGCCAGAACCTCACAGGCTATCTCCCTTAGTTCTTCGACTGGAAATGTTTCAGGAGCAGGCAATCCGCCTGCAAATGAGATCATATCGGGCCTCTGGAGCAGTTTGAGGATCTCCCTTATGGCAGAACGCTTCATGTTCTTTCCTGAATGTGAAAGAAACCTTTCTTCCGAAAAAATCATTGCTGATATGGATTTCTGTTTTTTATGGCGCGGCCGAGCGTAATTTCATCGGTATATTCAAGTTCATCTCCTATTGCTACCCCTCTTGCAAGGGTCGTTATAAAAACGTTGTATTTGCTTAGTCTTCTGAAAAGATAAAAGTTGGTTGTATCTCCTTCCATTGTGGTGCTCAGAGCCAGGATAATTTCAGTTGTTGTGCCGGATTTAACTTTTTCTTCAAGGGTATCTATTTTCAGATCTGCAGGCCCAACACCATCAACAGGCGAAATTATTCCGCCAAGAACATGGTAAATTCCATTGTATTGCCCCGTATTTTCGACTGCCATTACATCCTGAATATTCTCAACCACGCAAATAACTGAATGGTCTCTCTTTGAATCATCGCATATTGAGCATACTTCTGTGTCGGAAATGCTGTGACAGAATTTGCAGTAATGTATCCCGTTATGCAGCCTTGAGATGGTTTCCCCAAATCGCTTAACCTCTCCGGGATCTCTCTTAAGCAGATTCATAACCATTCTGAATGCCGTCTTCCTTCCGATACCGGGAAGTGATGCAAACTCATTTACAGCACTCTCAAGAAGCCTGGAACTAAATCCGGAAAAACCCATAATAAAGCTTTAAAGCAAAATTAATTTAATATCATCTTTAAAACTAAGGATGTTTAATATTTTTTCCCTGCCAACTTTTTGCTATCCTTGCTGATAAATTTTTTAAAAATGACACCTGGCCTTATACTTGTTATTTTCGTTATTTATATAGTAATTCTTTTTGCTGTTACATGGCTTACTGTCAGAAAATCTGACAACCAATCCTATTTTATAGGGAATAAAAAGTCGCCATGGATCGTTGTTGCCTACGGCATGATCGGAGCTTCACTTTCAGGTGTGACCTTCATGTCCGTTCCCGGCTGGGTAAAGGATACTCAGTTCAGCTATATGCTTGTGGTTTTTGGCTATCTCGTAGGCTATCTTATAATTGCCCTGGTGCTGCTGCCGCTTTATTACCGGCTGAAACTGACGTCAATATATACATATCTTGAACAACGTTTCGGATTCTGGTCGTATAAAACCGGTGCGGGATTTTTTATTATTTCAAGAGTGCTTGGCGCATCCCTGCGAACATTCCTTGTAATAAATGTGCTGCAGATATTTGTTTTTGACGCATGGAACATTCCGTTCTGGGTGAATGTTTCAGTATTTATGCTTCTGGTCATTCTGTATACTATGAAAGGAGGCATCAAGACCATTGTCTGGACCGACACATTGCAGACTACCTTTATGCTGCTGGCTGTGGTTCTTTCGGTTTTTTACATAAGCAAGGACCTCGGAGTTCCTCTCGGTAAGCTGTTTGCTGAGATCAATCAGAGTGATATGTCGAAGATGTTTATCACCGACTGGCACAACGAAAGATATTTCCTTAAACAATTCCTGAGTGGAATGTTCATAACAATAGTCATGACCGGCCTCGATCAGGAGATGATGCAGAAGAATCTCAGCTGTCCGAACATTAAGGACGCCCAGAAGAATATGTATTTCTTCAGCGTTATAATTGTATTCGTTAATTTCCTGTTCCTTATTCTTGGTGCAATGCTGCTGCTATACTCGCAGACCAGGGGAGTATCTGTTGCGTTTACCGATGAGCTTTTCCCGACGATTGCTTTCAAATATCTTGGAACAGTTGCAGGAATAGTCTTCCTGATAGGTCTCATTTCGGCATCTTTCCCAAGTCTGGGTGGTGCCCTGACTGCACTTACAACTTCAGTAAGTATTGATTTCCTGAGACTTGACAGACGAAAGGATATCTCCGAAGCTTCCCTGACAAGGATCAGATATACCATCCATATTACAATTGCAATTATATTTCTGGTTTGTATTATGATATTCAGGGCATTAAACGACAAAGCTGTTATCGATAAGCTTTTTACAATTGCCGGGTATACTTACGGGCCGCTATTGGGACTGTACACATTCGGACTGTTCGTTCCGAGGAAGGTTATTGACAGAGCTACTCCAGTCATAGCAGTGCTTTGCCCGGTAATATGCTATTTTCTCAGTATGTTTTCAGAGGAACTGTTTAATGGTTACAAGTTCGGATTTGAGATCCTGCTTGTTAACGGATTCCTGACCTTCATGGGACTCCTTATATTCAGCCGGCGGATTGAACCTGCGAAGTCATAAAAACCGGGGCTTGGAAAGAAACTGATTTACTTTCCGGTCCTCTGTTTTTCAGTAGGGATAATTATTTTGCTGAACTCCTTCCTGGTTAAGCTCTTCTTCAGGAATTTCTTCTTCCTCAACTTCAGGGATTGTTATCACCTTTTTGGTTTTGTAGGGTATCTCCCATACTATATAATAGTTTATTCCTGCATTTGTAATTTTCCCGCTGTTTCCAAATCCCGGCAGATATATTGGGCGAAGGTCTTTACTGCCACCTCCTGAGATCAGTAGCCTTAGTCTTATTGACCACCCTATGCTGAGGTTTTTGAAAAGCTCTGTCCTTACTCCCGGGGAAGCTTCAATGAAATGTCCTATCCCTGTCCTGCCCGGTATTGATGAGTTGTAAGTGCCCCAATAGTTTTCAGAGCGGAAAGAGGGAACTTCGGTACTGAATATACTCATTCCATATCTGAAGCCTATTCCTGCCCAGTATTTTCCTGCTGACATCTCTGGTTTGAGAAGATTGAAATTTACGCCGGCCCGCAGGAACATCCCATTGGTCCGGAAATCATAGTTATATTGTGAATATTTGTATTTAAGGTAACCGCCTTCGATGACATAAGCCATTTTTTCATTTCTGTCGAGCGATAAAAATCCTTCAAGGCTTAGTTTTTCCTTGTCAAGAAAATATGATGAAGGTCCGGCAATATCCACTCCTGCTCTTATTTTAAGGGGGAAAAGTATCGTGTCCTGTGACCTGATAATCACAGGA
>CAZTDW010000023.1:0-28461 GCA_964611835.1 uncultured Rikenellaceae bacterium
TTGAGGGGCTGGTGCCGGTTACGGTGTGCAAGTTCGAGTCTTGTTCTGGGCACCAAAGAATAAATGTATGTTTCAGGGATCAGAATTTAAGATCAGGATCTCTGATTTCCGTTCATCACAGTTTTAAATCATTAAATTATTTGTAACTTTATTTATCCCGGAATAATTACATACGGGAAAAAACTGTAATTTCTGACCACATTTCAGGTTAACCAATATTAATAAAGACATAATTATGAAAAAGATTTTGATACTGACAGGGCTTGCATTTTTTGTGCTGACCGCAAACAGCCAGGAGACATTTTTCCCGACAAAGGAAGGTACTGTTCTTGTCTATAAGTCATTAGATAAGAAATCAAAGGAAACCGGTAGCGTAAAATACACAATCAGCAAGGTTAAAGCCAGTGGAAATGATCTGGATATTACTTATCTGGTTGAATCTCTTGATCCTAAGGAATCCCTGCTTTACAAGGAGGAAATAACGATTCAGCAGAGGGGCGACAAGCTTTATATGGATATGAGTAATCTTATCAACAAGTCTGCCTTTCAGCAGGATGGAGAGATTCCGGCTGAGGTTGAAATTACGGGTAATAATATGGAGATACCTGTGAATGTCCAACCTGGAGCGTCTCTGCCTGATGCTTCAGTCTCCATGACCATGAAAATGGGATTTGTCAACATGAAAATGGCTGCTGATGTGACTAACAGGAAAGTGGAAGCAATTGAAGATGTGACAGTTCCTGCGGGTACATTCAAGTGCCTTAAATTTTCAAGCGATGTCAGTGCCACGGTTATGGGAATGAACGTAAAGTCTAAAAGCACAGAATGGTATGCCAAAGGCATCGGAATGGTTAAATCTGAATCGTATGACAAGAGCGGAAAAGTGCAGTCAACGACTCACCTGACCGAACTGAAGAAGTAAAAGTCATTTCTTTTCTGTAACCGAATCGTAAACCGCCTGCAGTATATTGGTCCTTATATTATTCTCAGAGATCCTGTTGTTATATCGCGTCGGGTAAACCCGGTTTGCCAGGAAAACATAGCTTATTTCATGCACCGGATCCATCCATACAAAGGGTCCGGTATACCCTGAATGGCCAAAGCTCTCCGGTGATGCCCCTTTTGTAGGATAGGTGTCTTCCTGCTTGAGCTCAGAGTTATTCAGAAAAGGCTTGTCGAATCCCAAACCCCTTCTGTTGTTGTTCTCCGGGAAATGAACCCGTGTGTATTCCTTCATTACCTCTTCCGCTAATATCTGTTCTCCTCCGTACTGCCCCATCCTTCTGTAAAGCTCCATAAGTTTCATAAGGTCGTTTGCCGTTGCAAACAATCCGGCATGCCCTGATATCCCTCCCTGAAGAGCAGCTGCCTCATCGTGAACCGTCCCAATCAACTGCTGCCTCCTGAACACAGAGTCATATTCGGTTGGGATAATCCTCTCCAGCGGATATTTCAGATAAGGATTAAACCCTATTTCAAAAGCACCAAGCTTGTGATAAATGTTCCTTGTGACATATTCCTGCCATTTTTCGCCTGTCTGTTGCTCAATTATCTTAGGTGAAATTATAAATGTCAGGTCAGAATATACATACTTCTTTTCCCCCAGAGGACTCTTCCTGATCTCAGAAAACATCCTTTTTCTGAATTTTTCATTTATATAAAGGTTATCCGCAACCTTCAAAGGATATTTTGCGGAGAATTCATGCCTGATAAAGCTCTTTTTATAAGATGTATCAGTTTTCATGGTCTCCTTCCAGAACAGCATAAAGGGAATCAGACCTGCCTGGTGAGTCAGGAGATCTTTCATTGACAGATCGGCCTTATTTGAACCTCTGAAATACGGAAGATAATCTCCAAGTGTTTTTTCAGGAGAGAACAAGCCCTGTGTATCAAGCAGTAGAAGTCCGGCAAGAGTAGAGGATATCTTGGTTACCGAAGCCAGGTCAAACAGATCATCTTTTGATACAGGGGTCCGGTTCTCATATGTGTGGAATCCATATGTTTTATGGAATACGACTTTCCCTTTCCTTGCAACCATTACTTCACAACCTGGATAAGCTCTTATGTTCAATCCCAAATTTACTATGGAATCTATCCTGGTTTCCAGCAAAGCTGATGACAGGCCTGCATTTTCAGGGAGGGCATATCCCAGGCGCAGGCCACCGGGAGTTGTTATTCCATATTCTGAAGGCCACCGTGTGTTTATTGTAACAGGCAGGCGTCCCTTACCGCCTGTTCCACCGTAAATCAGCTGGGCCGAAAGATCTTCCGTATTATTATTTTCCTGATATGCAAGTATAAGTCCTTCCGATTTCTGAAGAGCTTCCAGCTTGTTCAGGGCATAAGGATTGCCGAAATAGACAACTATGGTTTTGGTTTTTTCCGTAAGTTTCTCCAGAAACGGGTTCAGGTTCTGATCAATACCGAAATTATTGTAAGGTCTCTGATCTGTTTTGAATATACCTGCGATAACAAGGTCATATCCTGATAACTTGCTTATCATCTCGGCAGACTGCTTCTGATCAGATGGGTCAACTGTAAAGGCATCTGATGGGTGGTAATTCAGAAGCATTTTTTGAAATACGGAAATTTCATCCCTGTTAATGGAAATGGTGGCAATTTTAATCTTGTCCAGATCCCTGATGGGGATTAAATTATCTTCGTTATTCAGCACTGTAAGCGAACTGGCATATAAATCCCTTATGAGTGCTCTGGCAGAAGGAGTTGAAAGATCTTCTGATAGGTTTTCCTCTGATATCTGACGTAAATTGGCCAGTCCTGCCCAGTACTTGGCAGCAAGGATCTTACGGCATTTATTGTCAATATCTGTTTTTGTGATTCCCTTCAGTTCGATCAGTTTCATTGTCTCCCTTATCGCGGCATCAACATCGGTTACAAATTCAATCACATCATTGCCGGCAGCAAGAGCTTTTGCATCTGCTATTCCATTCCCGAAATATCTGGTAACACCTTTCATGTTCATTGCATCCGTTATCACCAGGCCCCTGAAATTCATACTTGTTTTTAACAGATCATTGATTATGACCGGCGAAAGAGTGGATGGCAGTCCTGACCGGGGATCAAGGGAAGGAAGGCTCAGGTGGGCTGTCATTACACTTCCTGCTCCTTCATTGATAAGGTTCAGAAACGGGAAAAGCTCAATGCTTTCAAGTCTTTCCCTGGAGTGACTGATTACCGGCAGGTCGAGATGGGAGTCTGTTTTTGTATCCCCATGCCCCGGGAAATGTTTTATGCAAGCGAGAACACCGTTGTTCTGCATTCCCTTCATATACATCATCGACTTTGATGTAACATTCTCCTTTATCTCACCGAACGACCGGTAATTTATTACCGGATTGAGAGGGTTGTTATTGATGTCGGCCACCGGGGCAAGATTTACATGAACCCCCATCCTTTTCATCTGTTTTGCAACCGCTTCTCCCATCCTGAAGATAAGGGAATCGTCATCAATTGCACCAAGAGTCATCTGGTAGGGGAATTTTTCAACGTTATCAAGTCTCATTCCCAGACCCCACTCCGCATCCATTGAAATAATCAGGGGAACTTTCGAAATACTCTGGTAATAATTTGTCAGTTCTGCCTGCTTTTCAGGAGTCCCCTGGAAGAAAACAATTCCTCCTACTCCGTACTTCCTGATTAAATCAGTTATTTCCACTTCATGAGACACATCCCTGTTTGAATAACCCGCGATCCAGATGCATTGAGCTATCTTTTGTTCCGTAGTCAGATTTTTCATCACTGAGTCTACCCAGGGATGATTCAGGAACCTTATAAAAGGTGGCTCAACCGGTTGTGTAAATGACATCAAGGATACGGTTATGAAAATGATTGAAAACAGTGATCTGGCTATTGTCTTTTTCATGGGAATTGAAGCTGATTAATACTTATATACATAGTATATTGTTAGTGCAACCAAATGTACAAATTATTTTGCCTCCGGCACTGCAGGAAGCAGGCTGACGGTATCCTGAGCGGGAGTAAAAAATGCAAATAATTTTGAACCGGATATAACTTAAACAGCCAAATTATTAAATTGCAGAAATAATTTATATCAGAAGTTATACATTTTTTATGGCTAAAGCTGGACGACTGCTATCTCTTGACATATTCAGGGGGATGACTGTAGCCTTCATGATAATTGTCAACACTCCGGGCAGCTGGAGTTACGTTTATCCTCCATTGAAGCATGCCGAATGGCACGGTTGCACACCTACCGATCTGGTTTATCCCTTTTTCCTGTTCATTGTGGGCGTTTCGATATGGTTTTCACTTAAAAAATATGGTCATGAGCTCAACGGACCATCCGTCTTAAGGATACTGAGACGCACGGCTTCAATTTTCGCTCTTGGATTGCTGCTGGCAATCTTCCCGTACTTTTCAAGGGATTATTCCACCTTCCGTATAATGGGGGTATTGCAGAGGATTGCCCTTGCCTACGGATTTGGTGCTCTGATCTGCATGATAATCAACAGGAATTATCTGTGGATTGTTACGGCTGTGATATTATTGTTATACTGGGGTATGCTAGCCTTTCTGGGGGGATCTGACCCCTATAGCCTTGAAGGAAATTTTGCACTTAAAGTCGATGAAGCTATACTTGGAAAAAGCCATATGTACAAGGGTTTCGGAATTCCATTCGAGCCGGAAGGCCTCCTGAGTACCATCCCTTCGATCTGTACAGTGATAATCGGCTTTTATACAGGGGAATTTATCGGAAAGACGAAAGGGGGTGAACGGTCGGTGCTTAAACTTTTGCTTATCGGTATTTCTCTGATTGGACTGGGACTTCTCTGGAATGAGTTTTTTCCGATAAACAAGCCTTTATGGACAAGTTCTTATGTACTGTACACTGCAGGCCTTGCAATGGTCGTTCTGACTGTTGTTTATTATATCAGTGATGTTCTCAAATGGCAGAAGTGGGGTTCCTTCTTCAGGGTGTACGGGACCAATGCCCTTTTTGCCTACTTTATGGCAGGCATATGGACCAAGCTGATGCTTTATGTCATTAAGATACCCTCGGAGGGGAAAGGCATAAGCCTGTATAATTGGATTTATGAGAAAATCTGTGTGCCGCTTGCAGGGAATTTGAATGGCAGTCTTCTCTTTGCATTGATCCAGATGCTTTTTATCTGGCTTCTGGTACTTATCCTCTACAGGAAGAAAATATTCATTAAAGTTTAATTACCGGGCCGGAACACAAGGCTGAAAACTATTTGGGAAATGGAAGATATTGATATTATAAAGATTATTTCTGCGGGATATGATAAACTATTCGGACCAGCAGAAAAAGAAATCGTGGCCTTGCCGCGGTCAGGATCCGACAGAAGGTATTTCAGGATAAATATGCCGGGCAACAGTGTTATTGGAACCTATAATGCCAATCATGAAGAAAATGAAGCCTTCATAGGTTTTTCAAGGCATTTCAGGTTCAGGATGTTACCCGTACCGGAGATATACGCATACCTGCCGGATGAATATGTATATTATCAACAGGATCTTGGTGATGATAATCTCTATACGTGGCTCCATAAAAAGCCACCGGAATCTTTTTTTGATGAAGAAACCATGATCCTTTACAGGAAAATACTGGATAAGCTCATACTTTTTCAGACACGGGGTATTGATGGTTTAAACCTGGAACTATGTTACCCTCATAAAAGTTTCGACCGGCAATCTATGATGTGGGATATGAATTATTTTAAATACATGTTCCTTAAATTGCTTGCAGTTCCTTTCAATGAGCGCCGGCTGGAAAACGATTTTGAGACTCTTGCAGACTATCTGCTGGAAACAGGCCAGGATTATTTTCTTTACCGTGATTTTCAGACAGCAAACGTTATGGTAATAAACAGGGAACCATGGTTTATTGATTATCAGGGCGGAAGAAAAGGTGCACCCCAGTATGATGTGGCCTCTTTGTTGTATGATGCAAAAATCCCGATGCCTGAACAGAACCGCGAACAGCTTCTGGAATATTATATTGAGAGATTTTGTTCCGAATCAGAAGAAGAAAAGCACAAATTCAGGGGGCATTACAGCGGATTCAGCATGATACGGCTGATGCAGGCTCTCGGTGCTTTCGGATTCAGGGGATTATATGAACAGAAACCCACTTTCACTGACAGTATAGTACCCGGAGTAAAAATATTGAGCCAGATAATCAGGAGGGCGGAGGAGCATATCCGGCTTCCTGAATTGTTTACTACCATAAGGGCCATACCTCAATCGGGTTTGTTCATAAAATTATCTGACGCAAGGGAAAAATAGGCAGCGGATGAAAGCGATGATAATGTCTGCAGGAAAAGGCACCAGGCTTGGCAGAATAACAGAAACAATTCCCAAGGTACTTGTTGACATCAACGGAAAGACCCTTCTTCAGAGAGCTGTGGAAAAATGCACCGATTCAGGGTTTGATGATATTATTATAAATGTGCATTACCTGGCCGGACAGGTGGAGAAGGAGATTCATCGTCTAAGATCGCTGGGATTCAGGTTGTCAGTGTCGGATGAAAGGGAGATTCTTCTAGAAAACGGAGGAGGGCTCTTCAAAGCCAGGGATTTTTTTGATGATAATCCTTTCCTGGTTTACAATGCTGATATTGTGACAGACCTTGATCTTTATGCACTCTATCAATATCATCTTGAAAAGAGAGGACTGGCAACGCTTGCAGTCAGAGAACGCCCGGGCAGCCGGTTCCTCCTTGTAAATAATGAAGGCATACTCAAAGGATGGTGTAATATCTCAACGGGAGAACAAATCCTTGCCGGAGATCCTGGCACAGGACTGACTGAGATCGGTTTTTCATCGATCCAGATTATTGATCCTGAGATTTTTCATCATATGAATGAAGGCATTTATACTGTTGTGGACTTGTATCTTAAACTGGCCAAATCCCATAGAATCTATACTTACAGGCATGATTCGGGTTACTGGTTCAATGTAGGTACTCCTGAAAACCTTGAAAGCGTGAGAGAATACCTCGCTTAGATCCTCCAGAAAGATTTCGAGAAAAGGACAAAGACAGTTATGATCTCCAGTCTTCCTATTATCATCAGGAAGCCAAGAATCATTTTGACCACGGATGGCAAATCACCATAATGGAACATTGGTCCCACCGCTCCCAGTCCGGGGCCGATGTTTCCCAGAGATGAAGCAACTGCACTTCCGGCAGTTATAAGATCGATCTTAAGGACAGACAGGAGGATCGTTCCTGTCAGAAATAAGAAAACATAAAGTGTTATGAAGGACAATATTGAGATGTTTGCATTGTCGGAAAGGGGCTTGTGGTTGATCTTTATCTGGGAAATAACATTGGGATGTATCAGTTTGGTCATGACATTTTTTATGTTTTTCATGACCAGAAGATGCCTGACCATTTTTATGCTTCCCGTTGTTGATCCTGTGCTGGCACCTGCAAACAGCAGAACAAAGATAACCACGAGTCCTGCAGAAGGCCAGAACAGATAATCCGTATTGGAATAACCGGTGGTCGTAATTATTGAAATGACCTGGAAGAAACCTTCCCTGATTGCAGGTTCAATTGATTTGTCTGTTGAAGTGATCAGTATTGAGGATGCCAGTGTCCCGAAAAACAATACAACAAGAATATAGAACCATAACTCTTCATCCTGCCTTACTTTTCTGAAACTGAGCTTGACCAGATAATAAAACACCACAAAACTTATTCCTGAAAGAAACATAAAGATCATTATAATATACTGACTGTAGGCAGAATATCCTGACAGGCTTGCATTCTTCGTTGAGAATCCGCCTGTTGCAACAGAGCCAAAAGTATGACAAATGCTGTCAAACATATTCATATCGCCAATGTTCAGAAGGATTATCTCTGTAATTGTCAGGCCCAGATAGACATAAAGCAATCTTAATCCCACTGCCTGTGTTCTGGGATGGATTTTACTTTTGAGTGATGATTCCAGGTTTAGCAGTCGACCTGCAGTCATTCCAAGAGACGGGAGAATTATTATTACAAGCATGATTATCCCGAATCCGCCAATCCAGTGTGTAAAGCTTCGCCAGAATAATATTGAATAGGGGAGTGATTCCACATCAGGTATAACAGTCGATCCCGTCGTTGTAAAACCGGATGAAGATTCAAAAAATGCGTCAGCAAAACTATGTATTGAATCGCTTAGCAGGTAAGGAAGAGCTCCGAAAGCAGTCAGGAAAATCCAGGCAAGGGTCACTGACAGGAAGCCTTCTCTTGTGGATATCCTTTCCTGGGAATTTTTTCCGGAGATCAGGAATAAGATTTCTGCAGAGACAACCGCAATAAGGGATGAAAATATGAAGGGATCAGGATTTTCCTTATATATTATTACGACAGGAAGGCAGCACAGGAATGAAATTGATTCTATCCGGAGAATGTTGCTAAGAATCCGAAGGATCACAAATGGATTGATCATTTTCATCTGTATATACTTTTATTTAATGGCCAGATGGAATAGCCATGATGAGATTTTTCATCCCGGTGGCAGTATTGGTATCAAGTCTATTTCATGAAAGATGAAATCAGAGGTAAATATAATCAGAATTAATATTGTAATGGATGCCGCCTGAACCACATTCCACAGGTATTTGTTTTGGTTTCATTTGTCGGGGTCTTGCATTAAAATTATATCTTTGGATCATACATTTAATAAATCTGCTTAAATGGGAAAAGTACTTGTAATCGGAGCAGGCGGTGTAGGAACTGTTGCAGTGCATAAAATGGCCTCGCTTCCTGATGTTTTTACAGAAATTTTACTTGCAAGCCGCACCAAATCAAAATGTGATGCAATAGCTGCAAGAACAGGCAGCAAAAGGATAAAAACTGCTCAGATTGATGCTGACAACGTTCCTGCTCTGAGGAAACTGATTAAAAGCTTCGGGCCTGATATTGTTGTCAATCTTGCACTTCCTTATCAGGACCTGCATATCATGGATGCCTGCCTTGCAGAGGGAGTGTCATATCTCGACACTGCAAATTATGAGCCTCTGGAGGAGGCAAAATTTGAATACAGCTGGCAGTGGGCCTACATGGACAGATTTAAGAAAGCCGGCATTACTGCAATACTGGGTTGTGGATTTGATCCCGGAGTAACTCAGGTATTTACTGCATATGCTGCCAGGCATCATTTTGACGAGATGCATTACCTCGATATAGTTGATTGCAATGCAGGCGACCATGGTAAACCCTTTGCAACGAATTTCAATCCGGAAATCAATATACGGGAGGTTACCCAGAAAGGAAGGTACTGGGAAAACGGAAAATGGATCTATACCAGGCCACACGAGATACACAAGCCATTGACGTATCCGGAGATAGGCCCGAAAGAGTCCTATCTGATCTATCACGAAGAGCTTGAGTCGCTGGTTAAAAATTTCCCTTCACTGAAGCGTGCAAGATTCTGGATGACTTTCGGACAGGAATATCTTACTCATCTTCGGGTTATTCAGAATATCGGTATGGCCGGGATAGAACCGGTAATGTTTGATGGACGCGAGATAATACCAATACAGTTTCTGAAAGCTGTACTTCCCGATCCCGGTGAACTTGGTGAAAACTATACGGGTCAGACATCGATAGGATGCCGAATAAGAGGGATCAGGAATGGCAGGGAAAAGACATATTACATATACAATAATTGCAGTCACGAGGCAGCATACAGGGAGACAGGAGCCCAGGGAGTAAGTTATACAACTGGAGTACCGGCTGCTATAGGCACAATGATGTTTCTTAACGGAATATGGAAAAAGCCGGGAGTTTACAATGTTGAGGAGTTTGATCCTGATCCGTTCATGAAGCAGCTGAACCTTCTTGGATTGCCATGGGTCGAACTTCATGATGTCGATCTTGAGCTTTAGATTGATCGGTAGCAGGGTTAATCGCCGGATTACTGCAATGCCGGCTTATTATGTTATTTTAATTGCCGCACTTTCTTCTTTCCGGAAGAACAAACTGAAAAATCAGACAGAACTTGACTATAAATTACGAAATCATCCCTTCTCCATGTTACGTTATTGAAGAAGAACGTCTCAGGAAGAATGTGTCGCTTATCAAACATGTCTCAGAAGAGACAGGAGCGGAGATAATTCTGGCTTTTAAGGGATTTGCAATGTGGGGAGTGTTTCCCATTATCAGGGAATACATCAAAGGTGCTTCTGCAAGCTCTCTGAACGAAGCGCGTCTGTGCAGGGAAGAAATGGGAGCATATGCCCATACCTATTCACCTGTTTATAAAAGCAATGAGTTTGAATCAATCCTTGAATTAAGCTCGCACCTGACTTTTAACTCACTGGCTCAGTATAAAAAGTACATTGAAATTATAAAGGGATTCCCGCGAAAGATTTCAGCCGGATTAAGAATAAACCCGGAATTTTCAGAAATAAGTCATGGTATATATAATCCGTGCTCCCCGGGTTCAAGGCTTGGAGTTACTGCCGGCCAGCTTGAAGGAGAACTGCCGGACGGAATTGAAGGATTCCATTTTCATGTTCTGTTCGAATCAGATTCTTATGCCCTTGAAAAAGTCTTAGAGGTTGTTGAATCAAAATTCGGAAGGTTTTTTCCGAAATTGAAATGGATCAACATGGGAGGAGGACATCTTATTACCGGAAAGAATTATAATACCGGTCACCTGGTAAGGGTTCTCAGGAAGTTCCGGGAAAGAAATGGATTGCATGTTATTCTTGAGCCCGGAAGTGCTTTTGCCTGGGAAACAGGGGAACTTGTAGCCACTGTAGAGGATGTGGTTGAAAATCAGGGAATCATGACTGCAATTCTGGATGTTTCTTTTACAGCCCACATGCCTGACTGCCTTGAAATGCCTTATAAACCCAAAATACTGGGAGCAGTCGATCCTGTCCCGGGAAAGCCGGCTTACAGGCTCGGCGGCAACTCATGCCTTTCAGGGGATGTGATGGGTGAGTGGTCTTTTGAAAAGGAGTTAAGACCGGGCGACAGGATTGTATTTCTTGATATGATCCATTATACCATGGTAAAGACTACCACTTTCAACGGGGTACAGCACCCGGGTATCGGCATCTGGACTAAAGATAACCGGTTCAATCTTCTCAGGGAATTCAGATACATGGATTACAAGGGAAGGCTGTCATGATCTGATGACTGTTATCCTACATGTCAATTACTCCTGATCCCAGAAGCTCTTCTCCATCATACCAGGCTGCGAACTGGCCTGCAGTGATACCCCGCTGCAACCTGTCAAAGATGATAAACATTTCGCCATCCTTTCTGAACAATCTTGCCTTTTGCAAAGGTTGCCTGTATCTTATCCTGACCTCATAATCCCTCGACTCATTGTCCCTCATTTCCAGATCATTTCTTATCCAGTGTATTTCATCTTTCCTGATCCTCAGCCCCTTTCTGTAAAGTCCCGGATGTTTTTCCCCTTCTCCGACAAATACTATGTTATTCAGTGTGTCAGTGCCGATGACGAAAAGCGGCTCCTTTGAACCTCCTACATTCAATCCCTTTCTCTGGCCAATTGTAAAGAAGTGGGCTCCTTCATGCGTCCCTACCTCAGTACCCATATCCCTGGTATAAACCTGAGACCGGGAATTCAGTAATAAATCACCGGCACTCAGACCGGCACCTGGAATTCCCCGGAGCCAGGGGTCATCGCACTTTTCAGGTGCTATGCTGATAATGGGCCCCCGTTTTGATTCAAGCTTCTGCTTAAGAAAAGTTGGCAGGTGAACCTTTCCGATAAAACAAATACCCTGGGAATCTTTTCTCATGGCTGTCGGAAGCCCCAGATCTTCAGCAATCTTACGAACCTGTGGTTTGGTCATTTCGCCGATCGGAAAGAGTGCCCTTGCCAGCTGATCCTGGGTGATCTGACAAAGGAAATAACTCTGGTCTTTGTTCCCGTCTTTCCCGGATAGCAACCTGAAAATTGTTTTGTCTCCGCTGGTGAGAGTCTCTTTTCGGCAATAGTGCCCTGTGGCAATATAATCACCACCTAAATTTCTGGCTTCCTCTGCAAAAGAATCGAATTTAATTTCCCTGTTGCACAGTACGTCGGGATTTGGAGTACGTCCCCTTTCATATTCCACAAACATGTAATCCACCACTCGTTTTCTGTACGATTCACTGAGATCAACAAAATGAAACGGGATTCCGAGTTTTTTTGCCACCATCTCAGCAAACATGAGATCATCCTCCCAGTGACAGTCACTTTTAAGAAGGCCGGTGGTATCATTCCAGTTGCGCATAAATAGCGCCACAACATCGAAGCCCTCTTTCTTGAGAACCCATGCAGCAACGCTTGAGTCAACGCCGCCCGATAATCCGATGACAACCTTATTTTTCACAGGTCAAAGTTAATTAAAAGGCTTTAAATTGATAACTTTATCGGGTTATGGGTTCAGGGACATTAACAATTTACAGTGCATCAGCCGGATCAGGCAAGACATTCAGGCTTGCAGGCAATTATATGTCAGCCCTTTTCAGATCAAGGTATCAGTACCGCAAAATACTGGCGGTAACTTTTACCAATAAGGCAACAGCTGAGATGAAGGGAAGGATCCTTGAACAGCTTGACAGACTTGCATCGGGCAGACATTCGGAATATCTGAAGGAACTTATAGAGGAAACAGGCAAATCCGAGCAAACTCTGAGAATGGAAGCGAAAGAAATCCTCTTTTCAATATTGCATGACTATTCAAGATTTTCAGTATGCACCATTGATGCATTCTTCCAGAAAATAATCCGTGCTTTTACCATGGAATGCGGACTTAATTCCGGGTTCAGCATGGAAATTGACCATAGCCTTGTTCTGACAACTGCAGTAGATGAAATGATTGCGTCATCGGCTGAAGACCCCAGCCTCAAAAACTGGCTCCTGAGATATATTCTCTCAAATCTTGATGAGGAAAAAAGCTGGAACATAAAGGACTCAATCATCAGACTTTCGGAAGAACTTTTCAGGGAGAAATTCAAGATACTCTCTGCCGATGAAATTGCTAACCTGAAGAATAAGGATTTCCTTCTCAGGTATATTGAGAAACTCCATTCAGTAAAATCATCTTTTGAAGAGAAGATGATCCTGCTGGGAAGAAGGGCGGTTAGTATTTTTTCCGAATATCAGCTAACTGATGATATGTTCTTTAATAGGAGCAGGGGAGTGCCGGGTTATATAAGGTCACTGGCAGAAGGGAAAATTGTAAAACCGGGAGAAAAGGTGAGGGCCATACTAAGCGATCCACCACGATGGTCTACAGGAAATCCGCATCCTCTGCTGCAAAAAGCTGTGGATGAGTGCCTGGACACTCCTCTGCGGGAAGCCATAACACTGTATGATGAAGCTATAGTAAACTATAATACTGCAAATACCATCCTTCAGAATCTGTTTGCACTGGGAATCCTTTCCGACGTTCTCAGAAAAGTGCATGAAGTTGCCACTGAAGGAAACATTTTTCTGATTTCTGATGCCGGTGAACTTCTGAGCCTTATTACCAAAGGTGACCAGACCCCGTTTATTTATGAAAAAATAGGGTCGAAGTATGAAAACTATATGATTGATGAGTTCCAGGATACATCGATATTGCAATGGAACAATTTTAAGCCGCTGCTTGACAACAGCATGGCGGAAGGCAATGATAACATGGTAGTCGGAGATGTAAAACAATCCATCTACAGGTTCAGGAACAGCGACTGGAAGATACTGGGCAAAATGCTCGAAAAAGAAGTTGACGGAGAGAGAATAAAGAGCGAATCGCTCAATAATAACTACCGGAGCCGATCAAACATCATTTCCTTCAATAATTCTTTTTTTTCAGTGATTCCGGAACTGGTTGACCGGAATTTCACCGATAATCCTGTCGGGATAAGTTTTAGTAAACTATATAAAGAAGCCATACAATCTGATCCGGGCCGGTCCGCAGGTGGTTACGTGAAACTCGACTTCATTGAGGATGATGATCCCGCGGAAGATCCGGAAACTACTTATTCGTCATTATATGGCGACGACATGAAAAATAAAACAGGTGCCGGATGGAAAGCAAAAGTCCTTCAAAGCATCCCTGTTATTATTGAGACTTTTCTTGATAAAGGATATAATGCTTCCGATATAGGCATACTGGTAAGAGACGGACGTGAAGGGGCGGAAGTGATGAAAGCAGTTATCGAATACTCCGGCAGGGATCCTGTAAACATGCGTGCCCATAATTACAATATTGTTTCGAATGATTCTCTGCTGTTTTCCAAATCCAACGTAATAACATTCATCATATCAGTTCTTAAAGTCATCATTGATTCTGAAGACTATATCAGCAGGGCTGTTATGCTCAGGTACTACCTTTATGCAAAGGAGGCGCCGGGGCCTGATGAGGTAACACTGTTCAGGGAAGACCTGATATCAGGATCAGAAGAATTTCTGCCCGAAGGTTATGGCAAATTCCTGGAGAAGGCTGAAAAGATGACTCTTTTTGATGCTGTTGAGTCGATAATTGAATTTTTTGGTGTTGGAATTTATTCATGGAATGTCCCTTACATTATTGCTTTCATGGATATAATACTCGAGTATTCCAAAAGTAAAGATGTTGATTTCCGGTCTTTTATAGACTGGTGGGAACTTGCAGGGGAGTCAAAATCAGTAATTCATCCGGCAGGTCTTGATGCAATCAGGGTTTTGACAATCCATAAATCAAAGGGATTGGAATTCCCTGTCGTCATCCTGCCATTCCTTTCCTGGAATCTCGACCACCGGCCTTCAAGGCGTCCGGTGATCTGGACAAAACCCGGGGTGCAACCGTTTGACGATCTTGGGATTGTTCCTGTAAAATACAGTTCTGAATTATCAGAAACGATTTTTGCCGGCGATTATAATGAGGAACGTTTTCATTCTTTTCTTGATAACGTTAATCTGCTTTATGTTGCAATGACCAGAGCTGTTGATGCATTATACGGATTTATTCCCGGTCAGCCCGGGCCCCTGAACGGAATCGCAAGACTCATTAGGGAAGCAGTTCAATGTGATAATAATCCGGCAGGTGATTCAGGCTTCATCCTCAGCAGAATGTTCAACACAGAAAGAAAGGTATTTGAATTCGGAGAAATTCCGGTAAAGGAAGGCAAAAAGGAAATCAGGAGGCATTTGACGCTGAATTCATATAAAGTAAATAAGCGGCCCGGATCTTTAAGGCTTAGGCTTCATGCCGGGAATTACTTTGGTGCAAAGGGGGAGCGAATCAGGGAGATGGCAGGCTATGGAACAGTAATGCATGAGGTTTTCGCAGGAATTTCCTGCAAAGATGATATTCCGGATGCTGTGGGAAATCTGGTGCTTGAAGGCAAAATTGGTGCTAATGAATCAGCAGCTCTCATCGAACGGCTGAATGATCTCATATCTGATGAACTGGTATCCTCCTGGTTTCAACCGGGAAACATACTGATGAAGGAGGCGGGGATCCTGCTGCCTTCCGGTGGCATTCGACGCCCCGACCGCATTATCCTCAGGGATGGAAATGCCATAATAATTGATTTCAAATTTGGGGAAGAGAGTCCCGGACATGCCGAACAGATTAGTCTGTATCGCAATCTGTTGGAAATGATGGGTTATGTGAAAACTGATGCGTTTTTATGGTATGTTGACAGGAAAAAGATCTTAAAAATCTGATGCAGGAGATTACTGAAAGAAACAGGAGTTATCCATGGGGGCATGAACGAAGATTCAATGCGTATTCTAACTATTTCCGTAAGCTTTATGGCAGGAGAGTTCAGAAAGTTTCAATAGATGCAGGATTCACATGCCCAAACCGGGATGGAAGCAGGGGGACGGGAGGGTGCACATATTGTGATAATGATGCATTCAATCCATCTTACTGTGAACCTGTTAAACCTGTAAAACAACAGATTGAGGAAGGCATCCTGTTTCACAAATGGAGATACCGCAGGGCTGTTTCCTACCTGGCTTATTTTCAGTCATTCACAAATACTTACGCCCCTCTTGAGCATCTTAAGGATTTGTACAGGGAAGCGCTTGATTATCCGGGAGTGATTGGCCTGACAATCGGGACCAGACCCGATTGCATCGACATTGAAAAGCTCGAATATCTCAGAGAACTCTCGGAAAATTATTATATTACTATCGAATACGGGATTGAATCATGTTACGACAAAACCCTGAAAAGGATCAACAGGGGACATAGTTTCGAAGAAGCTGTTGAGGCTGTTGAGAAAACTGCAGCGTATGGAATAAATACAGGAGCTCATTTCATTTTTGGCCTGCCTGGTGAAACCACTGAAGATATGTTGGCTGAGGCTTCAATAATATCTTCCCTTCCGCTTAAGACGGTAAAATTTCACCAGCTCCAGATCCTCAGGGGAACCGCAATGGAGGTTGAATACAATAATAATGCGGGAGATTTTCATGTCTTCACCCTTGAAGAGTATCTGAACTTTTTTATCCGGTTCCTGGAGCTGCTGAATCCTTCGATAGTCGTCGAACGGTTTACCGGAGAAGTTCCGCCCCGATATAAAGTCAATCAGGGTTTTGGTGACAAGCGCACGGAGCAGATCCTTACCCTCGTGGAAAGGCGTCTTGAAGAACTTGACACATGGCAGGGGAGACTATATGATCAATCAACTTGATTAATTGGTAATTAACTATCTGGTTTTGAAGAGATGGAGTATTTTCTTGAGCGCATAGCAAAAACCATATTAAAAGATTACAGGGATCGCCTTGATTCCCAGTGCCTCGTCTTTCCCAGCAGGAGGGCAGGCCTGTTCTTTATGAAATACCTTGCAGCTGAAACGGATAAGCCGGTCTGGGCTCCGGCTGTCATGACAATAAATGAACTTTTCAGATCCTTTTCATCGCTCAGGCTCGCTGAAAATGAGGTGCTTCTTTTTGAGCTTTTCAAGGTGCTTCAGATAATCAGAAAAACACGTGAGACTTTTGACGATTTTTATTACTGGGGCGACATGTTGCTCAATGATTTTGATGATATCGACAAATATATGGTCGATGCATCTGCAATTTTCAGCAATGTTCAGGACCTTAAAATGATAGACCTTCAGTTCGGCGGCCTCACCCGGGAACAAATCGAGATAATTAAACGGTTCTGGACTAATTTTGATGCCGATAAGCCAACTGATGAAAAGAAACGGTTTGCAGACATGTGGTCTGTTCTTGCCAATGTATATACCGGTTTCAGGGAGATTCTCCGGATCAAGAATTATGCTTATGAAGGAATGATATTCAGGGATGTCATTGAAAAGAAGGGATGGATGAATCCCGGGGCATTCCGGTGGGATCAGGTGCATTTTATAGGATTCAATGCTCTGAATGAATGCGAGAAAACTTTGATGAGCTTTCTCAGAAATGGTCAAAGAGCGAGGTTTTACTGGGATTATGATAACTCCTATATCAAATCAAGGGATTTAAATTCAGCGGGTTATTTTCTTAAGGAAAATATAAGATCTTATGGTAATGATATGCCGCCCGACTGGAATTATGAAACCTTAATGAATGATTCTTCCGGTACGGTCAGCCGAAAGGTAATTGAAACATCATCCGATGTAGCGCAGGTAAAACTGGTTTCCCGGCTTGTACAGGAACTGCCGGATCTGGAAAAAGACAATGCACATCAGACAGCAATCGTACTTGCCGACGAAAATCTTTTGATCCCGCTTCTTTCAAGTATCCCGCAGGAGATCGGCGATGTCAATGTAACTATGGGTTACCCGATGAGAGAAACTCCTGTTTATCATCTTGTTAAGAGGCTGCTTGACTTACAGTCCAACGCCGTTGGTAATAATGATTCAGGAGAGTTTAAATCCGAAGATGTTCTGAAAGTTTTGAGCAGCAATCTTTTATCACCATCTATGACGGATGAGGATAAATCACTAGCGAAAAAGATAGCCGCAGGTAGCGCCGAATACATACGGTCTGATTATTTTGGTTCATCGGAATTTCTGAGCCTTGTTTTCTGTAAGCAATCCAGTCCGTCATTGCTCGGAGAGTACCTTAACGAAATACTCCATAGGATTGTCGGAAATGATTCAGATGAATCAACCGATCAGTCTGACAGTCAAATGGCCAGAAAGATAAGGGATGAGTATGTTTACAGGGCTGTACTTTCGATAAACAGGATGAAAATGCTTACCGGTGATCCCGAAATTAAGTTCACGGTCAGAACATTTTCTGCCTTGCTTGAAAGGATCTTAAGAATTCAAACAGTGCCGTTTTCAGGGGAACCGCTTACGGGTATTCAGATAATGGGACTTCTTGAAACACGGACCCTGGATTTCAGGAACCTTATTATTCTATCGGTTAATGAGGGTGTTCTGCCGTCAGTAACGACTTCATCCTCATTCATACCCTTCAGTCTTCGTGAAGCTTTTGGCCTGCCCTCCATCAACCATCAGGAATCAGTTTACGCATACCACTTTTACAGGCTTCTTCACAGGGCTAAGAACATGACATTCATTTACAATTCCAACTCTGAAGGACTCAGGAGCGGGGAGATGAGCCGATTCCTTTTACAGATGAAGTACGAGCCTGTGATGAAGCCCGATCACGCGAGCCTGTCCCTCGAGATAAAAAATCCGGCGTCGCCGTTGAATTATGTTGAAAGGACTGAAATTATAAACAGGAAATTGCTGTCGAGGTTTGTCAATGGAGCCAACAGGAAGATCCTTTCACCGTCTGCAATAAATGTCTGGCTGGGTTGCAGAATGAAGTTTTATTATCGATATGTAAATGATCTCAGGGAGCCTCAGAGGATGAAAGGCGATATAGATCCGGCAATACTGGGCAATATTTTTCATGAGGTTGTAAAAAGGCTTTATGCTCCATATGTGGGAAAAACTGTCAGCGCTTCCGTTTTTGAGGCTGTCAGGATGGACAGGGAGTATCTTAACGGGTTGGTGAACACCACGGTAAATGAGCTTTTTCAGACCAACAGTGATTCATATTCGGCACTCAATGAGCTGATCACAAGGAATGTTATCACGACCTATGTTTCACGGGTTCTGGAAATTGACGAAAAATCTGCACCCCTAGAGATCATAGCTCTGGAAAAACCTGTTCAATTTGTTATTGAAGCAATGACAGGACACGGCACGAATGAATTTTTACTGGGAGGGGTAATCGACAGGATTGACATCAGAAATGGAAAAATCAGGATAATTGATTATAAGACCGGATCTGCCGCAGATCACATAAGATCTGTAGGAGAACTATTTATGGACGACAGGAAAAGGGATATAGACTGCTGGCTTCAGACATTGCTTTATTGCGAAGGATACCTTTCTGAAAATCCTGAGGCTGCAGTCGCACCCTCAATTTATAAAGTCAGGAGGATTCCGGGAGACAAACCGGCAGAAAAACTAAGCATAAAAGCATCAAGAAATGAAGAAGTCGCAATAGAGAATTATAATGACATCAGAGATGAATATCTCGAAGGATTGTTAGAGACGATAAAAGTCATATTTAATGAAGGGGAACCATTCGTAATGACCAATGATCCGGGTGCCAAATGTTCGTACTGCGAGTACAGAAAATTATGTAAAAGATGATCTGATCCGGATGGCTTATTCCATTTCACGCTGGAGTGCAGCCATTCTTATCGCTGTAATTGCAGCCTCATCACCCTTATTGCCATGCTTCCCACCCGATCTTTCAAATGCCTGTTCAAGATTAAGGGTTGTCAGAACGCCAAAAACAAAAGGGATGTTGTATTCCAGATTCAACTGTGTGATGCCCTGGGTAACACTCTGACAGATATATGTGAAATGAGGGGTTTCGCCCTGGATAACGCAACCAAGACATATCACTGCATCAAGATCATCATATTCAGCAAGAAACTGTGCTCCAAGGGTGAGTTCAAAACTGCCGGGAACATGCCTGACAATTATGTTGTTTTCGGTAGCACCATGCTTCATCAGGGTCTCTTTAGCTCCCCTTAGCAATGAACCGGTTATCTGATTATTCCAGTCGGATACTACAATGCCAAATCTCATTTTACCGGCATCGGGTACCATATCCGGATTGTAATCGGATAAATTAACTGTGCCCATTATTTCGAAAGAAGTTTAACCCGGGCTATGTACTTGTCGATTGCCGATCCCTCAGTGCTTTCAGGATATTCATCCTTAATCCTCTGGTAAATCTTAAGGGCTTCGGTAAAATTATTCTCCAGTTCGTGAAGCTCTGCGGCTTTCATCAGGAAAAGCGGAGTATTGAATGAGTTGTCAGCGAACTCTGCAGCTTCAATATACTTTGATATGCCTTTTTTTGTGTCTCCGAGCTCAACATAGGCATCCCCCGTTGCTCCAAGCGCCATGGAACCAATTACCTTGTCTTTTTTTGAGTATTTTTCCAGATAATCAATGGCTTCCTCATATTGTCCCATATGGAGAAGGCAGATACCGGCGCCATACCGGGCAAGATTTCCTGCATTTGTGAACTTATAGTCATTGGCAATATCAATGAAGCCAAGATAATTTCCATCACCATTCAACGCAAGGCTCAATGAATCAGATTCGAGATACCTTTGAGCCTGGTACATCTGTACCTGAGCCTCATTATTCCTGTTGTTGAGATATAGCTTTCCAAGCCAGAACAAAGCTACCAGAAGTACAATCACTCCCAATACTGTCAGCAACATCTTGTAATTGCTTTCAAGAAATTGTTCGGTCCTGGTTAATGTTTCCTCTACATTTTTTATGCCCTGCGGATTCTCATCTTTTTTCTTACCTTTTGCCATAACAAATTATCCTTAAAACACTTAAAAATTTAACTCCGCAAAAGTAGTTCTTTTAAAATTATTATGAAACCCACACGATACAAAATCACATACAAACATAAAAAAATATGAATTCATATGGTTTTTATGTGAAAGTCCAGATATTCAGCAATATAGCAATTTATTCTTCACATTAAATAATTACATAAAAAATCAGCAAATTTGAAATTTCAGGCTATATATTTGAATATTAATCATATATAAAATTTGGGCTGATGCTTAATTTCTTTTTAACTTTGTGTCAAAATAGTTAAATGCCAGAAATCCTTAAATGCGCATCAGACAGACACAAATTTCACGACTGGTTCTATCCGCTGTCTGACCATATGGTACAGATGATCGAACTCTGAAAAATAAATATGCACCTTAAAAGATTAACTCTTACCAATTTTAAGAACTACTCACAGGCAGATCTTGAATTCTCCCCGCGGATCAATTGTTTCGTTGGTAATAACGGTGTCGGTAAGACAAATATACTTGATGCGATACATTACCTTTCTCTGACGAAAAGCTTTTTCAATAATATCGACAGTGTCAGCATCAGTCACAATGAGGAGTTTTTTCTAATCCAGGGTATCTTCAGCAGGAATGATGAGGATGACAATATTGTATGTTCGTTTCACCGGCAAAAGCAGAAAGTATTAAGGAGAAACAGCAGGGAATATCAGCGGCTGTCTGATCATGTAGGCAAGTATCCTGTTGTGATGATATCTCCGGCCGACAGTTCACTTATCAGTGAGGGCAGTGAGGAAAGAAGGAAATTCATGAATAAGATAATAAGCCAGTATAATCCCGGATACCTTGACTCTGTCCTTAATTACAACAGGGCACTTCAGCAAAGAAACAAACTGCTCAGGGACTTCAGCATTAAATCAGACTTTGATCCTGAAATTCTTTCCGTCTGGGATGCACAGCTGGTAAAATATGGTAATCATGTTTATAGTGAGAGAGAGCTCCTGACTGAGGAAATCATTCCTGTTTTTCAGCAATATTATTCGATGATCTCAGGAGAAAAAGAAAAAGTGAGTCTGATATATAAATCACACCTTGGCCAGGGTGATTTTGGTGAGGCACTGAAGCTTGCGGTAAAGAAAGACCTTTCGCTTGAGTACACAACCATTGGGATTCACAAGGATGACCTGTTATTCGGGATGGATGGTTATCCGGTCAGATCTCTTGGTTCTCAGGGCCAGCAAAAATCATTTCTGGTAGCCCTGAAACTGGCAAAATTCGACTATATTAAGACCAAAGCAGGTTTTACACCGATCCTTTTGCTCGATGATATCTTTGACAAATTCGATTCTGACCGAGTAGCCAGGATAATAAGACTGGTTGGGAATCACAGGTTCGGACAGATCTTTATTACTGATACCCATCAGGATCGGCTTGAAGTTATCCTGAATGAGCTTGATACTGAATACAGACTGTTCAGGATCGGCGATTCTGGAATAGAAGAAATTGTACAGAACGGCAAATAAAGATGCTTTATGAGAAGAAGTAAAACCATATCACTTGCCGAAGCTTTGAGGGATTATATTCGTGAGATGAACCTGGAAGGAAAGCTAAGGGAGGTTAATCTTATAAATTCATGGGAAGAAATAGTCGGCAAGGCAATATCTTCACGGACTTCAAAAGTCTATATTAAGGATCATATCCTATTCGTTCACCTCGATTCATCGGTTGCCAGAAATGAATTGATGATGCTCAGGGAGGAACTTAAGGACAAGCTTAACCAAAGAGCAGGATCTTCGGTTATCACTGATATTGTATTCAGGTGATCAGTTCACTGAGTAACTGCTGCCTCTTATTGTTAAAGATTTAACAAAAGATTTTTTCGAATTGAATCTGTATTTTTCGCCGGTGTTTTCAACAATAACATCCCCGTCATTGATTCCAATTGAAACTCTTGTGTCGCCATCTTTGTGTACAATGAAATCAGCCAGCAAAAGGGCCTTTTCAATACCGTCTCCCCTCTGGAAATTCCACACTTCATCAGGCAGGGCAAGCCTTTTTCCGTCGTAGATTGATTCGTTTTCAAGGCTCAGGAGGATCTCATAAACTTCATCTGTCGTTTTGCCGTCGAGATCTTTGAAGCATACGGGATTTCTTTCGATGGCAGCTTTAATGAATGGTATCCAGTCGATCCTGTCCATCTGCCTGTAAACATAAAGGGAAAGCAATGCAGTTTCGGATAATCCTGACATGTCAGTGATTTTTTTGACAATTATGTCACGTGTGTCACTGACATTTATTTCAGGACCGGGTTTTGATACGAATGATTTGTCGGAATCAGGTAATTTTGGATCGATAATGATATAACTTTCAAGCTCTGAAAACATTTCATCAATTATGGCTTCTGATGATGATCCGGCTGATTTCTCAAATTCCTCTATGAATTTATCCAGGCTTATGTTTTTTGCTGCATGGAAGATCTTTTCAATGTCATTAAGGAGTATTTTTCCCTGTATCGGGCTCAGATGGAACTCATCGCCTTCAATTTCATTTACAAGCTGTTCGCGTGTTTCACAAGATACGTTGTATTTGCTTGTATGTTCATATTCAAACATTTTGTCAAGTGTAATGTACCTCTGTTTTCCGGAACAATCGCAACGATACTGAAATAATCCTTTGTATTTAGGTTTAAATCGCAGGAAATTAATGAAGATCAGGTCACTGAGGTCTGTGTGCAGGAAATCTCTCAGCTTTGTGCTGAAATTCTCATAGGCTTTTCTGCTAATGGTTGCTTCATTATAAACGGTATGGATAAATCCTGTTAAATGAGAGACTATCGTGACTTTTTCATTTTCCAGGGCACGCCTGGCTTTCTGCGAGAGCGAGGTGCCATTGTACCACATATTTTTTGTAACTATCCTCCGGTTGTTCGTAATCAATCCTTCCTTCTCCACAATAAAATTTTGTGAATGAAGGGGAGTGGCTATCAGAAATATCTTTTCCAGGGGAATTCTTCCGATTACGAACATTGCTGCTGCATACAGGGCTGATAGAGATACGCACTCGCCGGCTCCGGAGGAAAATCCATTCTTGTGCCTGAAGGCAGTCATAGCTTCGATAGTTTCAGTCTTCCAGTAAGGAATTATATCCGAATCATACTTGTCAAGTCCAAAGTGTTTCCTGATATCAATATCAAAATAATATTTGTCCCCTTCATAACCAAAAAGTGCATTTGATTGTTTCAGAACTTCCATGTCAAAAAACTTACTGAACCTCGATATTTCTCTGGTTTTTGTTGTGAGGCCCCAGGTTGAAAGATCGAGGTTGAAAATGTAATTCTGAATAATGAACTGCTTTATCCTGTTTGCCTTGTAATTAAAACTCTTTGTTTCAATATCCTTAAACCAGGGATCATCCCGCCATTCCCAGATCACCGGCGACATTATATCAGCAAGTACAAGGGGATAGAAAAGTTCAGGGAATATAAAAATTTCCATATCCGAGAGAGTGAACGCGGAAGAGTATTTTTCAAGGTTCTTGATGTCTGTGGCAGACGGGTTAAGATTAGATCCCATAATCAGCATTAAAATTTTGCAAAAGTAACAACAAATGGGATTCGGGATTGTTCCCTGATATATTTTTCAGATAAAATGCAGATTTAAACCGGACGTTATAATTTAGAGGAATCGTTCAGTCTCTGAAAAGAAAAAGTTTGATTCGCGGACAGCATTTTCATCACTGTCTGATCCATGAACTGCATTCTTCGTTATGGATGATGCGAATTTTTTCCTGATGGTTCCGGGCTCGGCTTTGGCAGGATCGGTTGAGCCGATAAGCTTTCTGAATTCCTCTACGGCATTATTATGCCTGAGAATCATGACAATGACCGGACCACTGGTCATCAATTCCACAAGATTGCTGAAGAATGGTTTCCCTTTGTGAACAGAATAAAAGCTCTCGGCATGCTGCAATGTCATCCGTGTAAGCTTCATTGCAGCTATTTCAAAGCCTGCTTCATTTATCATTGCCAGAATTTGACCTGCTTTCCCGGTACTTAAGGCATCCGGCTTGACTATTGAGAATGTGTAATCACCGTTCATTGGCTTAATTTAATAAGATCTTTAAAATCACCTGTCTTGAGGAAATTTCCTATCTTTGACAACTTGTTAAAATTTCAGGTAAAGTGAATGATGCAGCCAAATATACAAAACAATTATCAAAACTGATTGATTCTTCGGAGAACATACTTCTTATCTGTCACATTAATCCTGACGGGGATGCTGTCGGGTCACAACTGGCTATTTACCTGTATCTTAAGTCAAAGGGTAAAAATGTTGACATGATGTCTCCCAACAATCTCCAGGAGTTTCTCAAATGGATGCCGGGCGCGGATCTTATAAACATATTTATTAAGAGGAGAAAAGATTGTATAGCCCAGGTCGAAAAAGCTGATCTGATAATAATGGTAGATTTCAATCAGCCAGGCAGGCTGGGAGAGGCAGAAAAATATGTTACCGGGTCAAAGGCAAAGAAGGTCATTATTGATCATCACCTCGATCCGGTAGATTTTGCAGATCTTATCATCTCAGATCCATCAAAATGCTCAACGGCAGAACTGGTTTATGAATTGATTAACCTGATGGACGGGAAGCCATTTGCCGATAAAAAGTTTTCAGAATGCGTGTATGTTGGAATTATTACCGACACTGGGAATTTTGACCATGGTGCATTTACCAGCAGGACCTTCAGGATTGTTGCAGACCTTATGGAAGCAGGCATAGACAGGGAGAAGGTTATGAATGTTGTTTACAATAACTTCTCGACTGACCGGATGAGGCTGCTTGGCCTGGCATTGAACAAGCGCATGGTGGTGCTTCCTGATCTGAAAACGGCATATTTATACCTTACACGGCAGGATCTTGCTGATTACAATCATGTCAAAGGAGATACCGAAGGATTTGTCAACCTTCCCTTATCAATAAAAGGCATTGTATTTTCAATACTCTTTATCGAGAAAGAAAATTTTGTGAAGATATCTTTCCGGTCAAAAGGCAGTTTCCCAGTTAACACATTTGCTTCAAAATATTTCTCAGGCGGCGGACATATGAATGCCTCCGGAGGAGAATATTATGACAATCTTGATAACACCATTGATTATTTTCTAAGGATCCTGAATGAAAATGCCACTCTCCTGAATAATGAAATCTGAATCATTTCATAGAGTAATAATCCTGACCTTTGTTCTTACGGCATTGCTCATTTCCTGCAGAGGTAAAACCAGGTCTGAATTAATTGTTCCTGATGGTGGAAGAAATGATATGACGGAGCTTAACCGTTATTTAGTTCAAAAGGACAGGGAAATTATACAGAACTATATTGAAAGGAAAGACCTGGGCATGAGGGAATCCTCAACCGGTTTATGGTATCTGATTAAAAAGGAAGGATCGGGTGAGTTAATAACTGACAACGATATGGTCACAATTAATTATGACTGTTCCCTTCTGGATGGTACAAGATGCTATTCTTCAGATATTATGGGTCCGAAAGAAATTGTGCCGGGGAAAACCGACGTGGAACAGGGTCTCTATGAAGGACTCAGAATGCTGAAGCCAGGCGCTGAGGCAGTTTTTATTATCCCTCCGTTTCTTGCCCATGGCCTTATAGGCGATGGTAATAAAATTCCTCCGCGTGCCATTATTGTTTATGATATTGAAGTGCTGTCGGTGATCAGGCAGTAAATGATTTATCCGCAATACACAGCCTCCTCCATTTAACCTGACGGCTCCGTTTAAAACGACTCCGGATACTTACTGAATAATGAATATGGTTGGATGATCCTTAATTTCCGGTATATTTTTTTTCCATTCAGATACTGTCTGTGTCCTGATGTTTTCGGTGTCCATTGAAATATCGGTTGCAATGCACAGCCTGGTGCCATTGTTGCAAACATTCAGTACGGATTCCAGGATTTTCTGGTTCCTGTAGGGTGCCTCCATAAAGATCTGTGACTGTCCGCTTCCTGATTTATTCTCAAGCTCCCTTATTTTTGCTGTCCTTTCTTTTTCTTTTACAGGCAGGTATCCGTTGAATGCAAAATTCTGTCCATTTAATCCTGATGCAATCAATGCCATAATTATGCTGGATGGTCCGGAAAGGGGGATTACCCTTATCTTTTTCCGGTGAGCCAACGACACGATTCTGGCTCCGGGATCAGCAATACCCGGAAGGCCTGCTTCACTCATAAGCCCGGCATCTTTGCCTCCGAAAACCGGATCCAGGAAATTAATGACCTCAGTGTCGGGGGTATGTTCATTCAGTTCAAAAAACAGGGTGTCGTCAATAGGAAAGGATTTATCTATCATCCTCAGAAACCTTCTTGCGGTTCTGGTATTTTCCACAATAAATACCCTCAGGGATCGGGTAATCTCAGTTACTTTTTCCGGTATAAGAAACCTGTAATCATCAGATCCCAGGGTAACAGGGATCATATATAGTTTTCCTGGCACGTTAAAGATTTTGACCTGTAAATTTAAGAAATATGCCATAATATAATATTTATTACGGGAAAATGACACGTGTTGCCAAAATCAAAACAATCCAGCCTGTTGTCTGTTAGGGAATTTTAATATAGGTTTGCTGTTAAATTTGACACCTGTGAAAATTACATTTCTAGGAACAGGGACCTCCCAGGGTGTGCCGGTTATTGCATGTGATTGTGAAACGTGTACCTCAGATGATGTTCGTGATAAAAGATTGAGAACATCTGTTCTTATCGAAAAAGATGATACATGCCTTATTATAGATGCTGGTCCTGATTTCCGGCAGCAAATGTTACGTGAGAACGTCAGGAAACTTGATGCGATACTTCTTACCCATGAACATAAGGACCATATTGCCGGAATGGATGATGTACGGGCCTACAATTACAAAAGCCGTGATGCAGTTGATATTTTTGCAGAAGACAGGGTTCAGAAGGCTGTCAAAAAGGAGTATTCATATGTTTTTGCTGAATATCAATATCCCGGAGTACCCATGATGCGGCTAAATCCTGTTCCCGAGTATGGATTTTCAATAGGTACCTTGAATATAATTCCTTTGCGGGTATATCATTACAGATTGCCGGTTTATGGATTCCGGGTCGGGAATTTTGCATATATTACAGATGCCAATTACATTCCGGAAGAGACAAAGGAAAAAATATTTGGAGTTAAGTATTTGGTTATAAATGCGCTGCGTAAGGAAAAGCATATTTCTCATTTTAGTCTCCGTGAAGCAATCGATTTCATAAGGCAGGTTTCTCCGCGTAAGGCATACATTACTCATATTGGTCATCAGATGGGGCGCCATGAAGATGTTTCCCGTGAGCTGCCTGGCGGAATTGTTCTGGCTTATGACGGACTTAAGTTGGTTTGCGATGAGTAGCACCCACTGTCCCTATTTCCTTTTAAAGCTCTTGTTCAGCTTCTTCTGGTAAGTGGGAGAGAAATAGTACCTGTTTCTTCCCAGCTGGGAGGTGCTGACCTGTGACGATTTCATCCTTTTCTCATAATAAGGAGGTTTTTTCGAAGGAGCACAACCCATAACGGCTGACAGAAATATAAGAATCAGCGGTAAAAGGAGTTTTATTATCTTTTTAATTGCTGGCATCTGCTGTATTACCTGTCGGTTTTTTTGAAATTTGTTTACCTGGTAACTGGTTATTTCATTATGCTTTA
>CAZTDW010000024.1:0-27775 GCA_964611835.1 uncultured Rikenellaceae bacterium
GGTAGATGTCAGATTATTAGCTGATTAGAACTATTATAAGAACTTTCTCATTCAAATATTTTAAGGTCCCTTAACATTTTCTACCTTTATCATACCGGAATTTGATTATGTCTCGCATTCCATATAGTAATTACAGGCAAATTATATTATTAGCCAGGAATTTACGGAAGAATATGACTCTTCCCCTCTTTCGTCATTGAGGTGGATGGTCCGGTTCATTTAAAACAAAAAGCTGATAATATGCAGGATTCCCCCCTTCCCTTTTTTGCTAAAGGGAAGGGGCAGGGGAAGGGTTAAGGTATCACTGGGAGACACAGGCAAAGAGTAAAGGAATCAACTTGTCTATGTCTGAACCTTGTGTTAAAAAATAAAACCGCACTAATTTTACCGAGCGTCACAAGTCAGGATGACATTTTTTTGTACAGGCTTACTGTATCTTTAAACTGAGAATAAGTTTTCCTTGCGAACGGATTTTTATATCTTTATTGAATATGAACATTACCAAAATTGCAGCCTGATTTATGGAAACCATCCTGATTACCGGAGGAACCGGAGTTGTTGGACGGCACCTTTCACACAGCCTGGCAGAAAAAGGATACAAGGTATGCATACTGAGCAGGTCTGAAACAAAAGTACCGGGAATCAGACATTATTTCTGGGATCCTGTCAGGAATAAGATAGACCCTGAGGCAGTGGCAGCGGCAGATTGCATAATTCACCTGGCCGGAGCAAACATCGGCGAAAAGAGGTGGACAAAAAAGAGAAAACAGGAATTGTATGATTCACGGATAAAAACCGGCGAACTGATCCTGGAAAATATCAGGACCTCGGGCAGAAAGCTCCGTGCATTTATTTCAGCTTCGGCAACTGGATACTACGGGATGACAACTTCCGGGAAGATTTACATGGAGACCGATGAAGCTGCACCGGACTTCACAGGGGAATTGTGCAGGCAGTGGGAAAATGTGGCAGACAGGTTCAGCGAAACCGGAGCCAGAACCGTAAGGATAAGGTCGGGCGTGGTACTGACACGCAGGGGAGGTGCACTTGGCAGGATAAGTACCCTTGCCCGGGCAGGGCTGGCCTCTGCACTCGGAACAGGGAAACAATATTTCCCATGGATACATGTGGATGACCTCTGCGGCATTTACATAAAAGCGGTGGAAGATACTTCTCTGAATGGTGCCTTTAATGCCGTGGGCCCCGGGCATATAACAAACAGGGATTTTATGAAAGCCGTTGCAGTATCCCTCAATAAGCCTTTTATTGCACCCAATGTCCCGTCTTATGTTATGAGACTGGTTTTCGGTGAAATGGCAGGTATGCTGCTGGAAGGCAGCAGAGTGTCGCCCGAAAAGATCATCAGTGCGGGTTATGATTTCAGGTTTAAATCCGCTGGTGATGCATTGAAAGACCTGTTCGGATGATGCCGTGATAAGTTTCGGGAGTGAAACCACAGCAAGTCGGATTATTAGTATATATTTGTGAATCACTTTATTTACATATGAAGATAAATTATGTCACGTACCGCAACATATCCCCTCTCTGAAATCGACGGCCGTAATCTCTACTATGCTTTCATTGCAGGAGCCAAAAAGATCATTGAGCACCAGACTGAACTCAACAAGATAAATGTGTTCCCCGTAAATGACGGAGATACCGGGTCAAATCTTGCAGGTACTGTCAGGTCGGTGCTTGAGACCCTTCATCCGGACAGGTCCTATAAAGTAACTGCCGACAGAATAGCGGAGGCATCGATACTTAATGCCAGGGGTAATTCAGGGATTATTTTCGCCCAGTTCTTTTATGGCCTGAGCAAGGAGACTGAAGAGGTAAAATCGGTCAACCTGGGTCAGTTCGCAGAGGCTTTGAAAAATTCGGTACGTTATGTTTACGAAGCAGTTGCAAAACCTGTCGAGGGAACAATGCTGACAGTCATAAAAGACCTTGCGGAATTCATCTACTGCGGCAGGAACAGGTTCAGTGATTTCAACCATTTGTTCATCAGCTCATATGAGATCCTTACAAAATCCCTTCTCGAAACCAGGACCAAACTGGCTGTCCTCGAGAAAAACAAAGTGGTTGACGCCGGTGCAAAGGGATTCGTTCTTTTCTTTGAGGGCATAAGGGATTTTATCAATTTGAGGAATATTAAAGAACTTATATCAGCACGGTCGGCAGTTTATTCTTTTACAAAAGAAGAGGAATTGATACCGGAGAACATCACCTTCAGGTATTGCACCGAGGCGGTCCTTAAGGAATCCCCCCTCGGGAACAGTGAACTTATGAGCATACTGGAGAGATACGGGGATTCGGTTGTTGTTGCCGGGTCAGACAGGGTAAAACGGCTGCACCTTCACACCAATAATCCCTCAGAAATGTTCCATTACTTAAGGGATAAAGGCACTATCGCATTCCAGAAAGCCGATGACATGGTACGACATAATCAGATTGTAAACAACAGAAAATGGAATATTGCACTGGTGACCGATTCGGCATGCGACCTTGAACAACAGCTTTTCGACAGGTATCAGATCAATATGGTACCGATTAATATTAATTTCGGAGATAACCATTACCTCGATAAGGTAACTATCCAGCCAGAGCAGTTTTACTCTATGCTTGAGGATTGTGCAGAATATCCGAAAACTGCACAGGTCAATGAAAATACGTTCATTAATCTCTATTCACACCTGGCTTCTCATTACGATTCAGTTATTGCCGTGCATATAAGTGACAAGCTCAGCGGGACTTTTTTCAGCAGTGAAAAAGCAGCACAGAAAATCAGCAGGGAATTCAACAAACCAATATCGGTGATCAACTCCCGTAATCTTTCCGGGTCACTCGGGCTTATCGTTCTTAGGGTTGCACAGGCAATCGAATCGGGATTGCCTCATGATCAGATCGTTACGCTTGCGGAAAGGTGGGCACGCAATGCCCGGATATTTGTCAGTGTGAAAAACCTTAAATACATGGTGCGCGGAGGAAGGGTTTCCCATACCAAGGGACTTATTGCACGCATACTTAATATCAATCCCATTGTTTCACTTGACGAAAGTGGCAAGGCTCTTGTGTTCGACAAAACCTTCAGCCAGGAAGCCAATATGAAAAAGGTGATGAAGCATGTTGAAAAGATAAAGGAAGAAAAGGATATCTGGAACTATATAGTACTCCACGCCAACAACAAAAAGGCTGCTGACTGGTATGCCGGTAAAATGGAAGGCCTCACCGGACTTAAACCTGTTTCTGTTGTTAATATTTCACCGGTGATAGGAGCAAACGCAGGGATAGGATCAGCTTCAGTCGCCCTGCTCTGCGATTAAAAAATTATTGTCAGATGTCATTCATAAGTATCTACTTGCAGGCGCTTGCCCTGATCCTGATCATGATGTCACTGATCTGGTTCGCAAGCATTTTTCTTAAAAATGTCAGCATAGTCGACATTTTCTGGGGTTTTGGATTCGTCGTCGCGGCAACTTTCTATTTCATAAAATCGGGAGGAAATGAGCCTAGGAAGATCCTTATCCTGTCGCTTACAGCAATCTGGGGATTGAGGCTTACCTCATACCTGGCATGGCGAAATTACGGAAAAGGCGAGGACTACCGGTACAGGGATTTCCGCAAAAAATACGGTGAGAAGAGATACTGGTGGATAAGCTATTTCCAGACGTTCCTCCTTCAGGGGATCCTGATGTGGCTTATTTCCGCTCCGCTGCTCGGAGCCCAATACCACGGACAAGATAAATCATTGGGAATACTGGATTATGCAGGTGTCCTGTTCTGGATAACAGGTTTTATCTTTGAGGCGGGAGGAGATTACCAGCTTGCAGTATTCAGGGCTAATCCGGCCAATAAGGGGAAAGTGCTCAATTCAGGATTCTGGAGGTTTACCAGGCATCCCAACTATTTTGGCGATTCAGCGGCATGGTGGGGCTACGGACTTATCTGCCTGGGTGCAGGAAGCTTTCTTCCCATCGCAGGCTCACTGCTGATGACAGCTCTTATAATAAAGGTCTCGGGAGTGGCTCTGCTTGAAAAAGATCTCAATGACAAAAAACCTCAGTATAAAGAATACATTGAAAAGACCAGTGCATTCATCCCCTGGTTCCCAAAGAAATGATTAACCCAGGTTGGTAGTTAAATGGTATTTGGTGCCTGGGGCTGGGAGCTGGTTAAGTTTTTTGCAATTCAACCAGCAACAAGTAACAGGCAACCAGAAACTTGAGTTAATAATTATTCCGGCGCAATTAAATTATTC
The DNA here is from genome assembly GCA_964611835.1 of uncultured Rikenellaceae bacterium. Classification (GTDB taxonomy): domain Bacteria; phylum Bacteroidota; class Bacteroidia; order Bacteroidales; family VadinHA17; genus LD21. The sequence goes on from CAZTDW010000024.1 coordinate 4,259, forward strand.
TGTCTGAACAAAGAACATAATAAGGCAGCCCGGGATGGAACCATACAAAGGATCTCAAAGAATAAAAGGTATTATTGCTTTCCTGTTTTCAGGAAAATCGCTGAAATGGCTTTTGTACCATTTGTGGGAGGAAATAGCTCTTGGAAACAGATTTGCAAAGGTGAACACAAAAAATGCAAGTCCTGGTAATGACCAGGTGGCTACAGCCCAGCCGGCCCATTCAAGAATCTCACCAAAATAATGTGGATTTGACACGTAATTAAACAGCCCTCCCCTGGGAATGACATATTCATCAGGACTTTGTTTCCTGAGGTCGCGCAACTTCTTATCCGACAATTTGTTGATAATGAATCCCACTACAAATAAAGCTGTTCCCGATATAAACTTTCCTCCATTCAGATATGAAAGATCATAGCTGTAAAGATGGAATACCCCATAACCATTTATCGTTCCATTGATACAATTGAAAACAAATGCCATCAATGCGACTACGGCCGGAAAGTCTTTATTTTTCCCCGGTTGCCGGAATGGATATATAAAGGTACGGTGCAGATAGTGAACCAACCATAGTGACAGGAACACAAACCCGGGGATGCCAAAGCTTCCTGAGGTGATGAAAAAAATGACAATAAGTGCCGGAGAAGGGAATTCCATCACCATCCATGCCCATTTGGACCTGAGCACCGGCCCCCAGCCCTTTCTCAGGAATTTCCCGTAAGGAGCAGAAACGAAGAACAAAATGACGAGGACTATCGCGGCAAGGGTGAAAGTAAGGGGAATAAAAAGATTGTAAAGGTCCGTCATGCAATGATTGAGATTTGTCAGTATCCTGATTCTCAAAAAGCTTATTTCTGCAATATACAAATATTTGATATTTTTGCTGCGCCGAAATCTTATGCAAAATATATGAGCAAGGAAAAAGGAAAATTCAATCTGCGAAGTTTCACCAGCTTTTCTCTGGTCATTTCCACCCTGATCATGTCCTGGTCAGGTTTTATACTTTATGTCGCCCCACCCGGACGGATCGCCAATTGGGGTACATGGAAACTGATGCTTTTTTCAAAAGCGGAATGGCAGGCACTTCATACAATATTTTCCTACCTGTTCTTTATCCTTGCAATCATACACCTGTTTTTTATCAACTGGAAGGTTTTTCTTACCTATGTGAAAAGCAAACTAAAAACAGGACTTAACAAAAAATGGGAACTCACAGCATCTGTGGTTCTCTCGGCAATAATTTTTGCCGGTACTCTCTATTCATGGGTGCCATTCGGTCCTGTTATGTCATTTGGCGACAAGGTCAAGGAAAGCTGGGAGGGAAGCCTGGAGTCTCCCCCCGTAATTCACATGGAGACATATTCACTCGAAAAGCTGTCACCACTGCTCGACAGCGTACCACCGGCAAGTCTGCTGAAAACGCTGAATGACAAAGGAATTGTTGCGGAAAGTACTGAAGCAACTCTTAAAGCAATAGCTGAAAAAAACAACATGACCCCTTCAGAGATTTATAAAGTCCTGGTTGCTGAATACAGCCCGGAAAAGTCATCAATACCGGTTTCGGGGCAGGGAGGTTTCGGGAAGTATACAGTCGGATCAGTTTCTGAAGAATCCGGCATCGGTCAGGATGTGCTGATCCGTAGGCTGAAAGAAATGGGAATTGAGGCCAAGGGCAGCACAACATTGAAAGAAATAGCACAGACTCTGGGCATAACTCCAATGGAAGTCTACTCACAGATGACTGAGTAAATAAGGAAATGGGGGCAGAGATGCCTCTTAGCTCAAAACTCACTTTTCAATATGTATAAAATTACTTTTACTGAATTCGCAATTAACTGAACATGTCAGATCTTGAAAAATATTTTGAGGGATTCAGGGAAAAAATAGTCGGTATTAATGCTTTCATTGAGACCCCATTTGGATCCAAAAAGCTTGTTTATGCCGACTGGATAGCCAGCGGGAGATTATATGGGCCTGTTGAAAAAAGGATCCTCAATAAGATAGGTCCGATGGTAGGCAATACACACTCAGAGTCATCAGCTACCGGGAAAGCCATGACTGATGCCTACCATACTGCCCAGAAAATTGTAAAACATCATGTAAATGCAAATGAAAATGATGTGCTGATCTTTACCGGAACGGGCATGACATCGGCAATTGCAAAACTCCAGAGGATCCTGGGGCTTAAAGTACCGGAACAGGCAATAAATTACTGTGTTTTCAATCATGGAGAGTACAACAACTGCAGGGAAATACCCAATGAGAACAGACCTGTGGTTTTTCTGACACACCTGGAGCACCATTCAAATCACACCTCATGGTTTGAGACACTTGCCGATGTTGTTGTACTGGAACCATCTGATGATCTGACGGTCAGTCCAGATAACCTCAGAAAGGAAATTGTAAGGTACAAGGACCGTCCTTTACTGATCGGCTCATTCACTGCATGTTCAAACGTCACGGGATATATCCCCCCCTATCATGAACTTGCAGAGATAATGCATCAATACAACGGATACTGCTTTGTTGATTTTGCGGCATCAGCTCCTTATGCGGAAATAAATATGCACCCTTCAAACAGGCTTCAGCAACTTGATGCCATCTTTTTTTCGCCCCATAAATTCCTCGGCGGGCCCGGCAGTGCAGGAGTCCTGATATTCAACAAACAGTTGTACAAGAATGAGACGCCTGATACTCCAGGGGGTGGTACCGTAAAATGGACCAACCGGTGGGGCGGTTACAGCTATATAAGCGATATTGAAGTGAAGGAGGATGGCGGAACACCCGGATTTATTCAGGGAATAAAGGCAGCCCTTGCAATAAGGCTGAAGGAGACGATGACCGTTGAAAAGATACTGGCCAGGGAAAGAGAACTTAAGGAACTTGCATTTAATGAATTATCAGCAATTGACGGATTGCATATACTGGCAGAAAACATTTCCGAAAGGCTCGGTGTTTTTTCATTTTATATCGACGGGATACACCATAATCTGATCACCAAGTTGCTGAATGACAGGTACGGCATACAGGTAAGAGGCGGATGCTCATGCGCCGGCACCTATGGTCATTTTCTCCTGAAGGTTGATATAAATCTTTCAAGGGAGATAACAGACATGATTGAAGCCGGCGATCTGTCGATGAAACCGGGCTGGGTAAGACTGTCCCTTCACCCTACGATGACCAGCGGGGAACTATTGTTTATCACGAATGCAATTGCAGAGATCGCCAGAAATGCCGGTGATTGGGGTGAGGATTACATATACGACCGGCACACCAACGAATTTAATCACCGGAGTTTCAGCGAGATCAAGGCTTCTGATCATTACGGATGGTTCACCAGCTTAGACTGAAATCAGGGAAAGATCCCGGCATTGAACCGGTTAATCAGATTTCAGGAACGGGATACATAAAATATCTGCCGTAATTATCGAAAATCTGAAAAAAGTATTACTTTTATCCAAATTTGTATTACGATGAGCGTCGCCCGGTTCAGCATAAGTCTTGAAGAGGAATTGCTTAAGGAGCTTGACCAGTATACTTCTGACAACAGATTTGCCAACAGGTCGCAGGCGCTGAGGCATCTTATCGAAAAGAACATTGTGGAGAAGAAGTGGAACTGCAACAATGTAGTTGCAGGAGCCATTGTAATGATTTATGATCATCACAAAAGGGAGATCGTGACAAAATCAAATGAGATCCAGCATGATTTTTTTGATGTGATACTCTCATCTCAGCATTATCATCTCAGCCATGAAATATGCCTCGAGATCATTGCACTGAGAGGAGAGGCGAAAAGGCTGACTGATCTGTCTGAAAGTCTGATAAGCATTAAAGGAATCAAGCATGGAAAACTCGTTATGACGAAAACAGAATAATTTTTTTATTATGCCGGTAACACTTTTTACATAATTCGTAATATCCATATTTGTTTGATAATGAAGAGATTTTTCGTTTTTGTCACCATACTTCTATTCATCGTAAAAGCTTCTGCCCAGCAAGGCATTACTTCAATCCTTAGCGACACGATAAATCTTGATGAAGTGGTAGTCACCGGAACTACTGTCAGGGTAAGCAGGAACAGCATACCCCTTGCAGTATCGGTCGTGAATAAGAAACAGATCATGGAAAGCACGGAGACGGCACTCCTTCCTATCCTGAATGGCAGAGTACCGGGGTTATTTGTCACTGAAAGGGGTATCATGGGCTTTGGCGTATCCAATGGAGCTGCAGGACAGATATCGATCAGGGGAGTCGGAGGAAGCCCGACGACGGGTGTTCTGATGCTTATTGACGGTCACCCCCAGTTCATGGGAATATTCGGGCATCCATTACCCGATTCGTATGTGGCATCCGATGTTGAAAAGGTGGAGGTAATACGCGGGCCCGGATCAGTACTGTACGGATCCAATGCCATGGGCGGGGTGGTGAACATAATCACGCGGAAGCAGGCTGAAGACGGATTTCATGGAAATGCACACCTGATGCATGGATCATACAATACCCAGAAATACATGGCTTCGGGAGGTTATAAGAAAAACGGGCTTAGTGTGTTTGCATCAGTTAATCATGGCAGGACAGACGGGCACCGGGAAAATTCTGAATTTTATATAACAAACGGGTATGCAAAACTGGGCTATGAATTAAACGGCAACCTGAAGATGAATGCTGATTTCAGCCTGGCCGGTTTCAATGCCACCGATCCGGGGCCCGACACAACAGATGCAAAACCGGGTAACAATCTGGATATCACCAGAGGTTACTGGGCTGTTACATTCGACAACAGCTATGAAAAGTACTCCGGAACAGTAAAGTTATTTTACAATTTCGGTGAGCACAGGATTTCAGACGGATTTCATTCAAACGATAAAAATTATGGTCTGAATGTTTATGAATCCATCAGGCTTTTCAAAGGCAGCAATATTACAATTGGAGCCGATTATCTCGACTACGGAGGAATTGCCGACAATGAAATATACGGTACTCAGATCACCGATGCGTCTATTTATGATGCAGGCATATACGCTTTCATCCAGCAGGATTTTTCAAAAAAGGTTACCCTGAATGCTGGCCTGCGTATGCAGCGCCACGAAATATACGGTACGGAATGGATACCGGCGGGAGGATTTTCTTTTAAGGTTGGGAAGAACACCACATGGAAAGTATCAGTTGCAAAGGGTTTCAGGAGCCCCACTATCAGGGAATTGTTTGTCTGGAATCATAATGTCAGCCTTAACCCTGAAAGGATTATGAATTACGAGACAGGTGTTCTGCAGTCGTTTACAAAACAAGGTATTAAACTGGAAGTCACCGCATTCATGGTCAATGGCGACAATATGATAATTACCGTTCCAATGCAGGGATTGCAGAATGCAGGAAAGGTATCGAACAAGGGAGTGGAGCTGGCTGCGGGGATAAATCCATCGGAGAACCTGGAGCTGAGTCTTACCTATTCATATACTCATATGAAATATCCGGTTTATGCTAGCCCAAGGCACAATCTGTTCGCCGGTATCAGCCATAGCTGGAAAAACCTCAATGCATCCCTGAGCATGCAACATATTGATCATCTCGACACTGATCCGGCTGCAAACAGGGAATCGTTTGAAAATTACACGCTTGTCAATTCAAGGGTCGCGTACCGGATCCTTCCCTGGTGGGAAATATTTATCAATGCTGAAAATATTCTCAATCAAAAATATGTTAACAATATTTACTACACGATGCCCGGGATTACGGTTTTTGGCGGCATGAAATTCAGAATTTAGACAGGTCTTTTGCAATATTTTTGCCTGCACGCGGGAATATAGAAGACAATTTGTTAATTTTGCAATCTGAAAATTCACGGTTCGTAGCTCAGCTGGTAGAGCACGTGACTCTTAATCATGGGGTCGAGGGTTCGAGCCCCTCCGAGCCGACAAATTTATTTATTTATTTTTCCGATCAACTTATCAGCTATAATCCGGCTTAATTTCCTGTCACCACATTTTGACAAATGACCGCGATCAACATAAAGTTGAGGGCATTTGATGAAATCATCACACACAAGGTCAAAATCAATAATTATAACCCGGTCCAGCAAATTTTCCGATTCAAGATCAGATAGGAGTCTGTTTCTATATGTTAGAATATTGTTAATCCTGCCTCTATTGGTTAATGAAGCAGAAATACTATTTCTGATTTTCCACAAAGCTCCTGTAAACATATTCATGTTTTCGGGGATTTCCTCAATCCCGAATTCGGGTAAGGAGACTATAAAAGGTATTATTTCATAATGCAGCAATGTCTTTATAATCAACGCCATATGGTAAGAGTAGTAACGTGGGCCCACATGACTGCTTGCGTCATTTACACCCGTAACTACGACACAATAATCAGGCCGGTTTTCGATGATAAACCTTGATGAGTGCGGTGCTGAATGTTCCTTGAATAAATTTTGATACACCTGCTTGCTTTCTGCTCCACCCTGATGCGAAGACAGAATTCTGGCTTCGATATTTGCATCGGACAGGTATTGTTGAATTATGGTATCAAGCCTTTTGTCTTCAACCCAGCTATCTCCGACAATCCCAATCGTTGTAATTGAACAGGTGTCAGGTAAAACCGGGAAATAAGGCAAAACTTCCGATTTTAATGATCTGCCAGCAAAATACATTATCCCGAATAGAATGAAGATCAAAGTAATTGCAATAAAATATTTCCTGAATTTCCTCATATCACAGTTAAACCATACATGCCAATATTATCTCCACAGATTAGTTTTTAAAAATGTCAGACCTGACTGACGGTAATCTAAACTAAAACCGTATACTCATTTGCTCAGGTCATGGTAATCGTTAAACCACTCAATAGCCTATTCCATTACATCCATTACTGAGCTCATCTGACCTGGGGAAACAGGTTTCCTGATTATCATACATCAACTGGCCGCATTCTTCTCTGCATCTTACCACATCGTCTATGGCAAAATCATTTAATAGTCACCTGCATTTAGATTTTGCCACAAAACAATCCCGACTGAATCCTGCGAGGCGTCAAGATTATTGAATAATAACAGGATTAACCTGAGCTCTCTAAATTAATAAAAATTTAAAAATACTAGGCGCTTTCCTTTATGCGTATTGGGATAAAAATTTTTCTCGCTCTTTGTACAATCAGGATTTCAGCTTCCGATCTGATAGGAAATGTGCATTTGCCACCAAACATGATAAGTAAGATTAATAGGATTCTTCCGGTTCCATCATGGCAAAAGACATTTTTTTAGATTGTTAATAACTTTATTTGGTCAATAAGTCGACAATTTTTAATTTTAAATGTTATCTATATAGGAATCATTATTATTTAATAATTGATATTGATGCCAGATAAGACAGTGATTAAAATACTCGTTAAAAACAACCTGAAAGTAACGCCCCAGAGAACAGCTCTGCTTGAGGCATTGCTGAACCTGCACAACCATCCTACTGCCGAAGATATTATAGAATACCTGAGACTGAATTACCCGAACATTTCAGTAGGAACCGTCTACAAAAACCTGGAGAAATTTGTTGAAAAAGGAATAATCAAACGAGTAAAGACCGGTGATGAAATCCTGAGGTATGACGCCATCGAAGAAATGCATCATCATTTATATTGCACTGACTGTGATCGTATTGAAGATTTTTATGACGAGGAACTCAATAATTTGCTTAAAGAATACTTCAGCGAAAAGAATATCCCGAATTTTAACATTAAAGACATCAGGGTCCAGATCATAGGGAAATTTACAAATGACAAAAGATAAATGATAAAAGATAAAAGACATAAGATAAAAGTAAAAAGTAAAAAGTAAGAAGTGAAAAGTGAAGGCCTGGGAAAGAAAGGAATAAATAAGATATAAGTTAAACCTAATTAAGAATTAAGCTATGGGACAAAAAGGAAGAGAAATAGTCAAGATGGATGTTGATGAGCTCATCAACCTGTTAAATAAGGCATTATCGGATGAATGGCTTGCATATTACCAGTACTGGATAGGTGCAAAAGTCGTCAAGGGGCCGATGAAGGATGCTGTGATTGCTGAATTGCAGTTACATGCCACCGAAGAGCTTAGCCATGCCGAGCTCCTGGCCACAAGGATCGTACAGCTCGGGGGAACTCCTGTATTGTCACCCTCCGAATGGCTGAAACTGACAACCTGCGGCTATGACTCACCTGCTGACCCCTATGTAGAGAAGATCCTTGAACAGAACATCAAAGGTGAACAATGCGCCATAAGGATTTATAATGAACTGCTCGATATAACCAGGGTAGCCGATCCCGTAACTTATAATATAGTCCTTACAATACTATCAGACGAGGTTGAACATGAGGAAGATCTGGCCTCACTCAAGGAAGATCTTGAACTGATGCTCATGAAAAGGCAATAAGCAGGCAAATATCATTTTTCAGAATCACCAATTTTAATTACCATAAACAATAAAAAATCATGGAAGAAACAAAAACCTTTTCGATGCCGCGCATTGGAGACAAAGCTCCTGAATTCAAGGCCGTTACTACTCAGGGCAACATTAATTTCCCTGCCGACTACTCAGGAAGCTGGGTTATTCTTTTCAGCCATCCGGCTGATTTTACACCCGTATGCACTTCAGAATTCATGACTTTTGCAAGCATGGAGAAACAGTTCAATGAAGCGAACTGCAAGCTGGTAGGACTATCGGTCGACGGACTCTACAGCCACATTGCATGGCTCAGGACCATTAAGGAAAAGATCGAATACAAAGGCATGAAGAATGTCGAGGTTACTTTCCCCCTTATTGAGGACATTACCATGGAAGTTGCAAAAACATATGGCATGCTCCAGCCGGGAGAAAGCTCCACAAAGGCAGTAAGAGCAGTGTTCTTCATTGATCCTAAAGGTATCATCCGCACCATTATCTATTATCCTCTCAGCCTGGGCCGTAACTTCGACGAACTTTACAGGGTTCTTATCGGACTGCAGACCGCTGATGCTTTCTCCGTTGCCCTGCCGGCTGACTGGAGGCCCGGAGATGACGTGATTGTCCCTACAGCCGGTTCATGCGGTGTAGCAAAGGAAAGGATGGAAAGTAAAGATGAAATGACCTGCTACGACTGGTTCTTCTGCACCAAAAAGCTTGATAAGGAAAAGGTACTGAGTACGGTAATCACGAAGAAATAAACCTTATTGTCTTATATCTGTTATAGTCTCTGTGAAGCTCTGCATGTCAATTGTTATACTTTGTGCGAATTAGTTCCCTGAAACAACCTGCACAAAATAAACCCGGACGATGTGGTGAGTCACAGAGACTTTTATTATTTAATATGAACGAATTTAATATCAAGGCTGCCGGATGGGATTCGAATCCTATGCATGTCGACCGGGCAGGAACTTTGGCAGGCCGGATCCTTGGCAGAATCCCTCTCGCGCCTTCAATGAGAGCACTTGAATTCGGAGCAGGGACAGGACTTGCAAGTTTTTTCCTTAAGGACAGCCTTAAGGAGATAACCATGATGGACAATTCCCCGGAAATGGTCAGGATCATGAATGAAAAAGTAAATTCTTCAGGATCTGCCAACCTGAAAGCAGTCTGCTTCGATCTTGAAAAACACGAATGGGAAGATGAGAAATTCGACCTGATCTTTACCATGATGGTCTTACATCATGTTACCGATGTCGGATCGGTAACGGAAAAGTTTTTTCGTATCCTGAATCCCGGTGGATATATCGCCATTGCCGACCTTTATCCTGAAGACGGTTCATTTCATGGCAATGGTTTCACAGGCCACAGGGGTTTCGATCCTGAAGATTTATCCAACCTGCTTAAAGGCCATGGTTTCAGAGACATATCGCATGAGAAAAGCTATGTGATAAATAAAAATATTTCGGAGTCTGAATCAAGGCAATTTGATGTATTTTTACTTACATCAAAAAAACCTGCCAACTGATAAATTATTAATGTTGTAAATTTTTTAATTCTTGTTTTATGATGGAAATTACTTTTGAGGGAGGGAAAGTTGTGACGGCACTTCATAACGGACATATTATCAGAACCGACCAGCCCGTCGACAACGGCGGAGGCAACACAGCTCCGGCACCCTTTGATCTTTACCTGGCTTCGATCGGTACCTGTGCGGGAATTTATGTAAAATCATTCTGTGATAACCGCCAGATACCGGCCGAAAAAATAAAGCTGATTCAAACCACCCGATACAATAAGGAAACCGGCCTGCCATCAGAAGTAAGCATTGAAATCAAACTTCCCCCTGATTTTCCTGAAAAATATAAGGCTTCAGTCCTTCATGTTGCAGGGTTATGCAAAGTAAAAAAATCAATTGCTGATCCCCCAATATTTGAAATAACGGCTACACAAGGCTGAATAACGGGAAAATCATAAAATCTCTTACAATTTTTTTGCTTTACTCCCTTATTCTAGGTACATGTTTATCAATTGCTCTAGAAGTTCCTGTTTCCCGCTTCTGACTTCAGGTTCTCCGTTTTTCAGGGCAAGATTTCTGAGATCTTCAAGTGTAAGCTTGCCTTCCTCATAATCCCTGCCGGCGCCGGCATCAAACGACTCATATCTTTTCTTTCTGATCATCAGATAATTGCTTTCATTCAATATCTTATCCGCAATGACCAGTGCCCTTGCAAAGGTGTCCATCCCGCTGATATGCGCTATGAAAAGGTCCTCGGGATCAGTTGAATTCCTTCTTATGTGCGCGTCGAAATTAATGCCGCCAGTTTTGAATCCTCCCATCTGTAAAATGACCATCATCGCTTCTGTGATTTCATAGACGTTGGTAGGGAACTCGTCGGTATCCCAGCCGTTCTGATAGTCGCCTTTGTTGGCATCTATGCTTCCGAGCATTCCGGAATCAGCCGCTACCTGGAGTTCGTGCTGGAACGTATGCCCCGCAAGGATTGCATGGTTTGTCTCGATATTGAGCTTGAAATCCTTGTCCAGTCCGTATTTCTGCAGGAAGCCAATAATGGTTGCCGAGTCATAATCATACTGATGTTTTGTGGGTTCCATCGGTTTAGGCTCAATAAGGAATGTGCCCTTAAAGCCCCTTTCCCTTCCATAATCGCGTGCAACAGAAAGCATCATGGCCATATGGTCGAGTTCACGTTTCATGTCGGTGTTGTGAAGAGTCATGTATCCTTCACGCCCTCCCCAGAAAACATAGTTCTCACCACCAAGCTCTATGGTCGCATCAATTGCATTCCTGAGCTGCACTGCCACGTTTGTCAGCACATTGAAATCGGGATTTGTAGCCGCACCATTCATATAGCGGGGATTGGAAAAAAGGTTCGAAGTGCCCCAGAGAAGCTTTACCCCGGTCTGTTCCTGCATGGTTTTCATTACAGGGACATATTTGCCCAGCCGTTTTTCTATGTCGAAAACCGAACCTTCATTGCCCACAACATCCACATCATGAAAACAATAGAAAGGGGCTCCCATTTTTGTGATGAATTCAAATGCAGCGTCCAGCTTCTGCCTGATCCTTTCATCCGACGGCAGGCCGCTCCACGGGTAAGCATGTGTGGCATCTCCGAACTGATCAGTACCGTCGCCGCAGAATGAGTGCCAGTAAGCAATGGCAAATCGCAGGTGATCTTTCATCTTCTTCCCCGAGACTACTTCATCGGGATTATACCACCTGTAAGCAAGGGGATTTTTTGACATCTTACCCTCATAACTGATTTTCCCTATCCCGGGAAAAAACTCCTTTATTCCTTTGTAAACCATCTTAAAGCATTTTTATTTATTCAACAAAATTTTCAGAACCGCTCATTTAAATATTCAAAGTGAATTAATGTGTGACTTCCATGACTCATAGGCTTCCGAGTACACGCTTATCTTTTCCATGTCGGGTTCGGTAACGCCAACAGCCCTTAGACCCGTGAATGCTTCCCCGGCCGATTGGTAATATCCGCATCCTATTCCCGCTCCCCGCGCTGCCCCGGCAGAACCGTCGGTATTGTAAAGATGCAGGGGGGTCCCTGTTATGCATGACAGTACTTCCCTGAAAACTTCGCTGAGAAACATGTTGGCCTTGCCCGCCCTTATTATGATAGGATTGATGCCCGTCTCCTTCATTATGTCAAGTCCGTACCTGAATGAAAAGGCAATTCCCTCCTGGGCTGCCCTGAAAAGATGCGGATTTGAGTGCCTGTTAAAGTTCAGCCCAAGAATCCTGCATCCGGCATCCCTGTTCATCAATATCCTCTCTGAACCATTTCCGAAAGGAAGGATTACAAGGCCATCCGATCCGGGAGAAACTGAGTCTGCCAGCCGGTTCATCACATCATATGATAATCCGTTTGCGGAATTTCTCTTTAGCCATGAATTGAGTATTCCTGTTCCGTTTATGCAAAGCAACACTCCCAGCCGCTGATTTTCAGCTGAATGGTTTACATGCAGGAAAGTATTTACTCTCGACTGCGGATCGTACTTTTTCTGATCGGTGATCCCGTAAATAACACCCGAAGTTCCGGCGGTAGCAGCAACATCGCCTGGTTCGAGTACATTGAGCGAGAGTGCATTATTAGGCTGATCGCCGGCGCGGTACGAGACAGGTATTCCTGCAGGCAGTCCCAGTTCATCTGCAATACTTTTCATCAGATGACCCTGTATGGAAAATGAGTTTACCGTTTCCGGGAAAATTGCCGGATGGAATCCGAAAAAATCCATCAGTTCGCCCGATAATTTTCCTGTCAGGAAATCATAGAAAATCCCTTCGGAAAGACCTGTATATGATGTAAGAGCTTCGCCGGTCATCCGGAAGGCAATATAGTCGCCCGGAAGCATGATCTTATGAATTCGTTCATAAATTTCCGGCTCATTCCCTTTCACCCAGGCAAGCTTTGATGCAGTGAAATTGCCCGGAGAATTGAGCAGGTGCGAAAGGCTGAACTCACTTCCGAGCGCACTGAATGCTTTTTCCCCGTAACCGACAGCCCTGCTGTCGCACCATATTATCGAAGGCCTCAAAACAGACCCGTTTTTATCAATTATTACCAGTCCGTGCATCTGGTACGAAATGCCAACAGCCCCTATCTCTCTGCTCAACGGTCCCAATTGACTGTTGCATTCATGAATCGCCGACCGGAGATTTAACCACCAATCCTCAGGTTCCTGTTCGGCCCATCCCGGCTTCACTGAAAGAATTTTCATTTCCTCTTTGGGGGAGAAGGCAGTGGCAAGACATTTTCCGGAATCTCCCGCGATAACGGATGCTTTGACTGAAGAGCTGCCTACATCAATTCCAAGAAAAAGCATATTGTCAGGTTTTTAGTTGAATATTCTGATCCGCAGATCAATAAAGTGATGAAACTGTTAACAGGTCGCATCATATAACAAATTTAATATAAAATGCATCACTGCTTCTTATATTTATAACAAATAAGCTGCCTTCAGCATTTTCCCCATGGGTTTGAATTTCAAACTTTATTGACTAATTTTATCATTACTCCGGATTACAGGATTTACTGTCCACGAGATACAAATACAGGGCATTAAGTTCAGATCGCAATAACAATTGATATATGTAAGCTTATAATGAAAAGAAGAAAATTCATAAAAAATTCGGCAGGTGCTGCCGCAGGAACCCTGATAATTCCGACAATCGTCCCTTCATCGGTTTTTGGGAGCAATCCTCCAAGCGATAAGATCAACATCGGACAGATTGGTTTTGGAAGAATAGCAATGACACATGACCTGGCCGAGACTCTGAAATACGATGTGGCGAGGGTGGTAGCTGTTGCTGATTTTGATTCAGAAAGGCTGGAAAAGGGAAAGCATTATATTGAAAGCTTTTATTCAACCAAAACAGGCAGGCAGGGATACATCAATGTCAAAACATATGGTGATTATCATGATATCCTTGAAGACAAAAGCATTGATGCCGTCATCATTTCAACGCCTGATCACTGGCATGCCCAGCCGGCAGTTGAAGCTGCCCTGGCCGGAAAGGACATATATCTTCAGAAGCCCACATCACTTACTGTTACCGAAGGAAGGCTGTTAAGCGACATAGTTAGCAGGAAAAAGGTTATCCTCCAGGTTGGCACCCAGCAGAGGTCATCTGCACAATTCAGGGTTGCGGCAGAACTTGTCAGGAACGGACGCATAGGCAGTCTTCATACCGTAAAGATCGGACTTCCCGGCGATCCGTCGGGTCCTGAAGCGCCTGAAGAGCCGGTCCCACGGAATCTCAACTACGATGCATGGCTTGGCACAACCCCTGAGGTGTACTACACGGAAATGAGGGTCCACCCACGGAACAGCATCACCGACCGGCCGGGGTGGCTGAGGTGTGAACAGTTTGGTGCAGGGATGATCACAGGATGGGGACAGCATCATTTTGATTCGGCCGCCTGGGGTATGGATACCGAGCTGACGGGACCTGTTTCAGTCGAGGCGGTGGCACAGTTTCCCAAATCAGGATTATGGGATGTGCACGGGGATTTCATGTCGAAGGCAGAATATGAAAACGGAATAACAATGCTCACCAGCGGCGGCTATCCAAATGGCATAAGATTCGAAGGAACAGAAGGATGGATCTTTGTCACAAGAGGAGATTACAGGGCTTCGCCAAGTGATCCGGTGCCGGAAGGAGCAGCAAAGGCACTCGAAGCAAGCGATCCCGGAATCCTGACATCGGTGATCGGACCTGACGAAATACATCTATATGAAAGCAGCGAGCAGCACGGGAACTGGCTGGAATGCATAAAGTCACGTAAGGAACCGGTCTCTCCGGTGGAAATCGGCCACAGGGCTTGCACCGTATGCCTTGTAACGCATATCGCAATGAAACTGGCAAGAAAACTTTTCTGGGATCCGGAGACTGAGCGATTCTTAAATGACGATGAAGCCAACAGCATGCTGTCAAGGCCTCAGAGAGCTCCCTACGGAACCGATTACATCACAATGTAAAAAAAAATATTATGACAAGGCTTTTTGCATACACCTTTCTGGTACTGACAGGTATCATTTCACCCTTTTCACTCAATGGAGCGAAAATAAGAGCGGAAAAGACCGGTCAAAGGATCGATATTACCATCGATGACAGGTTCTTTACCAGCTATATTTTCTCCGAAGATGAAAAATACCCCTTCTTCTATCCTGTTAATGGCCCGCTGTCGGGCGGTTCAGTTACCTCAATGAGGAATGCCGTTTACCCTCATCACTCCTCCCTCTTCTTTGGATGCGATATGGTGAACGGAGGCAACTACTGGCAGGACCGCCTTGAGAGAGGCAGGATTATTTCAGTAAATGCAGGAATTGAAAAAGAGGGTGGCGATACGGCAGTCATAACCGATGAATGTATCTGGGCAAGACCGGGAGCAGTTTCTCCCATCAGGGATATCCGCAGATATATCATCACATCCCCCTCCGGCAAAATGACTCAGATTGATGTTCACATAGAATTGCAGATGCTTTCAGATGTACGAATAATGAAAACCAATCATTCGCTGTTCAGTGCCAGAATGGCGGCTGACCTTGCTGTGACCGGCGGAGGGACGATGATAAATGCGGAGGGCTTAAAATCCGAGAAAGAGACTTTCGGCAGGCCCTCCGCATGGATTGATTACTACGGTCCAAGGGGATCTCATATCGAAGGGCTTGCAATAATGCAGCATCCGTCAAACAAATGGTATCCGTCGCCATGGTTCACCCGCGATTACGGCTTTATGTCACCGACACAGATGTACTGGCCACCTGACGGGGAGTCTATTTCATTTCCTAAAGGAATGGCACTTACATTCAGATACAGGGTTCTGGTACATGCGGGCACATGTCAGGAAGCAAAAATCGCCGAGGAGTTCGAACAATATAAAACACAATAAAAAGATTATCCCGCATGCCTGCAGGATCTGTTTTTTACTTTTACCTTTTTACTTTTTACTTTGATTTCAGAATTATCCAGCATGCATGCCGGATCTACTTTTTACTTTTTACTTTTTACTTTTTACTTTTTACTTTTATCTTTTATCTTTTGTCTTGTACCATCCTGTATATACAGTCCGTCCTCTCACACAACCCGCAGGTATAGCTATTGAACCTCACATCAGTTCCTATACCGATAAAGCCGCTTACTGACTTTTCAGGATCCATCAGCGCTGATGAGTTTAATCTTATCCCGCAATAGTTGTCGGGAATGAGCCTGAAGAGCTTCTGCTGCTCATCAACCTTCCAGTCACAGTAACCCGGATTGTACCTGTTTGTTGTCTTTTTCCCGGCAGCTGACATGCTGAATTCAAGCTCTTTCTGCATAAGATGAGCGGCAGCGCCGACGATCTCGCTGCCGATGACATCATATATATACCCTGTTAAAATGTCTCCAGCCTCCATTGCCTTTCTGCTTCTGGAACTTATCTCTGGTCCCGCGGTGCAAAGGAATACAGCCATGGAATCTGATCCTGCTAACTGTGTATATACGATCCTGTTAACCTCAAAAACAATTTCATTGATTTGAATTGTCTTGTTCAGGTTATTGAATTTCACTCCTTCGAAAACAGCATATTCAGCTTTCGCCCGGCACATTTCTCCTGCATCCTCAATTGCCGACCAGATCATATCAGCAATGGGGCCATGTGATTCTCCCTCCCGGTATCCGAGCATCTGTTCGATGCGGGGAAAACTCAGATCCAGTTCTGAAATGCCGAATGAGAAAACTCTTTTGTGCATGCTTTCCGATATACTTAAATTAAAGTTTCGCAGATGAGAGGCCTGATTCGGTCACTATCCTCCCTACTATTTCTTCCCAGCCCAGGGTCATCAGGTGGATGCCCCTTATACCTTTCTTTCCTTTAAGCTTATCCACTAGTTCAAGGGCGATCTGGACACCCTCCTCGGAAGATTTCTCACCTGCCTTTTCCATCCTTTCAAGTATCTTCACGGGAAGGGTAACACCAGGGACTTTCTCATGGAGGTAAAGAGCAGCTTTATAGCTTTTTAGCGGGGCAACGCCTGCAAGAACATACACTTTGTCCAGAACATTTCTTTTTTCAAGGTTTTCCAGCCAGGCGTCAAGCCGGTCAGGTTCAAAGATCAGGTTGGTCTGAAAGAACTGTGCACCCGCGTTGACTTTTTTCTGGTCTTTTATTGCCTGCAGTCCGGGATCGGAGGCAAATGGTGATGTGGCAGCGCCGAGGAAATAGCGCGGAGGGTATTTCATTTTACGGCCGTCGAGATATATTCCCTCGTCCCTCATTCTCCTTAGTATCCATAGCATCTGTACAGAATCAAGGTCTGGCATGCTGAGGTCGGCAACCGGGTGTGGTCCGATAATCGGGCTGTCGCCGGTAATGCACAGTATGTTTTTTATACCCAGGTTGTTTACTCCGACAGCCGTCGACTGAAGCCCGGTCCTGGTTGTATCTCGGGCCGCTATCTGAAAAACAGGCTCAATTCCGAGATCGGTAGCGGTCCTGCAGCAGGCTATTCCCGACATTCTTGGAACAGCTGATGATGCATCGGTGAAGTTGACAGCCGCAACGTGCTTTTTCACCATCGCCAGGTTCTCCTTCAGTTTGTCCGAGGTTGAGCTCAGAGGGGGAGTAACCTCGGTAACAACTACAAATTCACCCGATCTGAGCTTTCTTTCCAGTTCTGAAGCCGGTTCCCCGTACCGGGGCCGATGATACTCCGCATCTCCGTTCCACCATTCCGGCTGACGAATCGTTTTGAATACCGAATCCCAGATCTCCGATTTTATCTCCTTGTCTTTCAGGAACAAAGATGAAATGAATTTTCCTGTTCCGACCTTTGCAATCTGCCTTACAACATCTCCCCATGTTTCGGAGCCTGTCTTGTTCCAGTCGAGAGGCGGCAGAACTTCAAGAAGCATATTTTCCCTGCCGGTCCTTTTTGCCCTGTCATAGATACAGTACCAGACGCATTTACGTGTTTGATCCACATAGCACCGTTTGTCGGGTGTAATTCCTCCGCACGGCCCGTTGCGAAGGCCTTTCGGGCATTCCATCGGGCATATGAAGGCGGTTTCCTGCAGGAGGCAGTTGCCGCACATCCGGCACCCAAAAAGAGGGCCTTTGATTAAAAGTTCCGTTCTGGCAAGAAGGCGCTTGCCGAACCTTTCCTTTCTGAAAGGGTAAAAGGCAGGCTGCCATCTGCGGTTAGGTTTAATACCTGACATATGTGAATTTGCTTAAATGCAGCTTGGGAAAAATCTCCTTATTCTGACTGGCTTTGAAAATGCATTACGAAACGAACCGCAAAATCATCCCTTCCCATAATAAGGTCGGTAGCACGAACTGCGGAAGTTATTTTTTCGGGATTGGCAATTGGACATGTCAGGCCGTTCTGAATGCATATTGCCATATATGCAGCATTAAGGGCTTCCCTGCCAGGCAGCCCGAAGGAGATGTTGCTTGCTCCCATAGTGATATTATGTCCCAGTTTCCGGTGAATCAGGCTTATTGTCTCCAGTGTGACCATACATGCCATTGGTTCAGCACTTACGGCCATGGCCAGCGGATCAATCACTACATCCTCCCGCCTGATCCCTGTTTTTACAGCTCTTTCAATTATTTTTTCTGCTATTGCCAGCCGTTTTTCAGGATCATTGGTTATTCCGTCATCGTCCATGCATAACCCGATTATTGCTGCTCCGAAATCCCGGGCTACCGGAAGAAGGCTCTCAAGAGATGCCTCTTTGCCGTTCACGGAATTGATAAGGCACTTGCCGCGGGATACCTTAAGAGCTGCCTCAATGGCCAGGGGATTCGGAGAATCAAGGCATAGTGGTACGTCATATTTCTCCTGAATGGCAAGGAGAGCTTCAGGAAGCAGTTTTACATCATCAACTCCCGGAAAACCCACGTTGACATCAAGCACATCAGCTCCTGCATTTATCTGACTTTCTGCAAGTTCAAGAAGATAGCCGAAATCATTTGCCTGCAGAGTGCTGACGAGTTTCTTTCTGCGCGTCGGATTTATCGATTCCCCTATAATTACCACCGGTCCTCCGGTATCAATAACAACCTCCCGGGACTTGCCTGTCAGAACTGTTTTCATATCAGGACTGGTATTTAGGAGACCAGTTGCTTTAGGTAATTCACGGCTCCCTGGGGATCAGGAGAATAGAAGTCAGCACCTATTTTTTCACAATATTCCCTGGTAACCGGGGCTCCTCCAATAAGAATTTTTGTATCGGCATGAGATTCCTTTATCATGGCAACCGTTTTCTTCATATTCTCCATGGTTGTTGTAAGAAGGGCGGAAAGGCCGACAACCGACCGGGGATTTTCCTCAATCGCTTTCATGAACTTTTCCGTGCTTACGTCTACTCCAAGGTCAATTACTTCCCAGCCTCCTCCTTCAATCATCATCGAGACCAGGTTTTTTCCTATATCATGAAGGTCACCTGCAACCGTACCTATTATAAATTTACCCTTTCTCTTCGTTTCTCCCGACTGGAAAAAAGGTTTGAGATGTTTCATTGCACTGTTCATTGCCTTTGCCGACATCAGCATCTGAGGCACGTAAATTTCTTTTCTGCTGAACCGGTCGCCAACAATCTCCATGGCCGGGATCAGAGCCTTATCAAGGATCTGGTCGGGTTTGATCCCGCTTTCAAGTGCAAGTTTCGTAAGCTCATCGGCTCCATCCTCTCCTTTCATGTCGGGCGGATAAGGCGAAACTTTGTCTATCTTTCCCGATTGTATGCAACGGGCAATTTTATTAAGTATATCTTCCATCTAGATTAATGTTTAGGTAAATATGGAAATTTCAAATCTCTGAATCATCCTGATTCAAACGCGGATTAAATTTATAAATTTATTTTATATTCAAACTCATCCTCAATTAATTTGATATTAGGCATGTTATTTTGCAAAACATAAAGTAAAATCAATAAATTTGAATTTACTTATATTATTCAATTGCTTTGTGATCCTTTGTGTAAACCTTTGGACGCTTTGTGGTTAGAAATTTTTAACCACAAAGTTTCACAAAGGTCGCCACTAAGTAACACAAAGGAATACAGCACATTAAATATATATATGAATTAATAGGATTAATTAACTTAAGAGAGTATGAAACCCATATCCTTGCTAATTATGTGCCTTGTTTTTGATCTGTCAGCTTTGACAGGGCAAACCATCGGGATATTCAGCAACAGTTCCGATGTAGGCAATCCCGCGAATCCCGGTTCATCGTCGTACAATCCCGCTGAGCAAACCTACAATCTGAGGGGATCAGGCTATAACATCTGGTTTGACAGGGATGAATTTCACTACCTGTACAACCAGATCAAGGGAGATTTTATACTGACAGCCAATTTCAGGTTCGTTGGAAAAGGTGTAAATCCTCACAGGAAAACAGGATGGATGGTTCGATGGTCGACGGGAGAAAAGTCGCCCCACATCTCAGCGGTCATTCACGGAGACGGACTGACAGTGCTCCAGTGGAGGGGCGAGGAAGGAGCATCAATGAGAGATCCTCAGGATCAGGTTTTTGCAAAGGGATCAGGTTATGATATTGTCCAGCTTGAACGTGCAGGCAAAAAGATTATAATGAGGGCTGCCCATACCGGTGAGCCTCTTGAAGAGATCGGCTCTCATGAAATGAACAATCTGCCTGATGAAGTTCTGGCAGGATTATTTATATGCTCCCACGATCCAGGGGTAACTGAGGAAGTGACCGTCTGGAACGCAAGAACAGACAAGCCGGTAGCTGACAATTACGATCCCGGGAAAGAAGGATACCTCGGCTGCCGCCTTGAGACGATGAATGTCTTTACCGGGATCAGGAAAGTGATATATGAAAAGCCGGGAAGGTTTGAAGCTCCCAACTGGATGCCTGACGGCAAACAGCTGCTTTTCAATATGGACGGACTTCTTTACAAAATACCGGTTAACGGAGGCAGCCTGGTAAAACTCAATACAGGATCCGTTACCAGAAACAACAATGACCATGGCATATCTTTCAACGGTAAGCTGCTGGCGATAAGCAGTCACAGGGAAGGGATGCCGGGGGGAGGCTCGACTGTATATGTGCTGCCGCTCAGGGGAGGTAAACCCAGGCTGGTAACTGAAAATACTCCTTCTTATTTCCATGGATGGGCTCCCAACAACAAGGAAGTGGTCTATGTGGGACAGCGTGAAGGAAAAAATATCTATAATATTTACAGGAAACCAATCAGGGGAGGCAGTGAAGTGGCACTGACGGATCTGAAGCCCGGCGAACATGTCGACGGATGCGAGTATTCACCCGATGGCAGGTATATCTATTACAACGGAAGCCATACAGGGACCATGCAGCTATGGAGGATGAAGCCTGACGGTACAGGGCGTGAGCAACTAACCGATGACGGTTATTACAACTGGTTCCCTCATATTTCACCCGACGGAAAGTGGATCGCATTCATTTCATTTCCTTCCGACATTGAGGTAAACAGTCATCCTTCATATAAACGTGTGATGCTCAGGCTGATGCCCGTATCGGGAGGCAAGCCGAAGGTAATAGCCTACCTTTACGGAGGGCAGGGTACAATTAATGTTCCTTCATGGTCGCCCGACAGCCAGCAGATCGCTTTTGTCAGCAACTACGGCAAATAGTTATTGAACTGCCACTTAATATAATGCACCGGTCTTGAATTTCAGAACCATTACATTACCCGACTGGAAATATG
The DNA here is from genome assembly GCA_964611835.1 of uncultured Rikenellaceae bacterium. Classification (GTDB taxonomy): domain Bacteria; phylum Bacteroidota; class Bacteroidia; order Bacteroidales; family VadinHA17; genus LD21. The sequence continues at coordinate 25,910 of CAZTDW010000024.1, forward strand.
TGGCCATCCAGTTGAATTCGGGCTTAAATGCACTGCTCACAGTTCCTGTGTTTGCAATTCTTTATGCCATAACCGCTGCAGGGCTGTTAATAGTGATAATAATTTCCTGGTTCAGGGGAAAGAGGATTGTCCGGTTCCTTATGGGGATGTGGTCAAAGCTGGTTTTTCTGCTGATGGGGAAAAAACTTGTCGTCTCTGGAAGGGAAAACATCAAAAAAGATGAAAAATATATTCTGGTTGCCAATCATGCAAGCCTTTTTGATATTGTTGCGATAACTTCATTTTATCCCCAGGTTTCGTGGTTCGGCCATGAAAGACTCCTGAAAGTGCCTGTTTTCGGGAGATTCCTCAAACTTACGGAATATGTTCCTTTCAGGGAACCCACGGTCAGGAATACCAGGAATATGGTCAGGCAGCTTATGGAAAGGGCAGATAACAATTCGGTAGCGTTATTCCCTGAAGGGACCAGAACCCTCGACGGGAAAATAAATCCGTTTTACAGAGGATTCATTTATCTTTTCAGGACCAGGGAAATTTCTATTCTGCCTGTGACACTAAACGGTTTTTACAACCTGAAACCCAAGAACAGGTTCTATATTGATTTCGGATCAAAGCTCAGCGTTGTCATACACAAGCCTATTCCAAGAGAAGAACTTGAGAACAAAAGTGATGAAGAAATTATCAACAGGGTTAAAACCGTGATCGAATCGGCCTATCATTAAATATTGTACATGCAAAAGGACAAATGGATTTTTATCGTCAATCCCACGGCCGGTAATGGTTTCGCAGGGACTCTTGTCGGGGAGATTGAACAGATGATGCTGAAACATCATGCTGAAGGGGAAGTGGTGCTGACCGATTACCCGGGACATGCATCCTTGCTGGCCGGCCAATATCTGGAGAAAGGATTCACGAATTTCATTGGTGTGGGAGGAGATGGGACAGTTAATGAAATTGCCAGGTCTCTCACCGGCATGAAAAACATCATTACAGGTGTGATCCCTGCAGGCACCGGTAACGATTTTATTCAGATCCTTGGATTTCCGGGCAGGTTCAGCGAAAAAGACTGGGATACATTTTTCAGGAAGCATACGGTCAGGATGGACGTGGGCAAAGTCAACGGCAAGGTTTTTGTCAACGGCATGGGACTGGGATTTGATGCGCAGGTGGCTGCTGAAAACTATACTGAGCCCGGAAAGGTTAAAAAAGGCGGCGCCCATAAATATATATGGCATATTGTCAAAACCCTTCTCTTCTTTAAGGAAAAGAAAATGACTCTCCGGATAGGCCGCACAATCACCGAAGCAGATTGCTTTATCAACACTGTTTCAATAGGCCGGAGGTTTGCGGGAGGTTTCTTCCTTACACCCACAGCCATCGCCAACGACTCTCTTCTCGACGTCTGCGCAATAAAGAAGCTGAATCTTTTCCAGAGATTCAGATTACTGTTAAAGGTGCCTTCAGGAAAGCATATCTCCGACAAAAGAGTGATTTACTACCAGACTCCCGAACTGGTAATTGAGTTTCCCGAAGAGGTCCCTTTCCATATCGACGGAGAACTATTTTATGCCCGAAAATTTAATGTTGATATACTTCCGGAGGCATTAAATATAATCTATAACCCTGATGGAAAGCACTTCTTCAGAAAAGACTGAGCAAAAAGGCACAAAATATCTGGTTTTTTTTGACCTCGATAAAACAATTACCTCCACTGTCAGCGGAAGGATCATTGCAAAAGCTGCATACCGGAAAGGAATGCTCAGGGGAAGAGTCGTATTGAGTGCTTTGTTCAATTCTCTGGCTTACAGACTGCATTTGAAGAACCAGCTCTCCATTATAAATGAAATGTTAACCTGGGTCAGGGGG
>CAZTDW010000025.1:0-27536 GCA_964611835.1 uncultured Rikenellaceae bacterium
ATATTCTGTATCGCGGGCATCACTGAAATGCGAATGACCATAAAAGGCATTCGTGCCAACTATTATTTTAGAAAAATACTTATTCCCGATTTTTATTTTTTTCATTCCGATCTCTATCTATTTTTTCAAATTGGATAAAGAGTGTCACTATATTTAAGATAAACCAACTTCAGGTTTCCTGTCAGATAGTAAGTCATATTATGTCTCAAGTAAAATATAAGATTCAAAGCTTTCACAATTCAGGCTGGATTTTCATCGTGATTTTCCTGTCAAGAAGGTTTTCAAGAGGTAACGTAAATGTAAGCTTTTTACCTATTTCTATTGCCTCATCAATTTCATAATTCTTATATTTTATCAGATAAGCCATGAATAAATGCGTAACCCTTACAGCCCAGGCGCAATGAACAAAAACCGGATTATCCTCCCTTAAAAGAGCGGCCATCTCATCCAGTTTGGCCGGAGTATAATCTTTAACACCATCTTCCGGTACTACATGATATTTAAAACCCATCATTACAGCAAGAGCCTACTCATTAAATGAACTTAAAGCGAAATCCTGGTTTTCTTTTGCAGTGCGAAGATTAATGATTGTACAGACTCCCTTGCCTTTTATCCATTGAAGAGCTTCATAGCTTGGCTGTGCTCCTATATAAAAATTCTGATACCGGAATATTTCTGAATCCCTGGATAGTCTCAACTGTATCCCGGTTAACGGGCATGACCTGTGCAAACAATGTACTCATGCAGAAAAAACAGATGCTGCATAGAGCAATAAAAATGGTTCACATATAAGTAAATTACTTGGTTTATAAATATTTAATTCAACTGCTTCGAATTGAACATAAGGATTATGTGTATCCCGGAATCTCTTAAATTCCATAACATTTTGCAAGTGAAATTTATCAAACTTATGACATATATGGCTTTCGCCTTAAAATCTTATATGTAATGTTATAGAAGCGGCTGAATTTGAACAGGAAGTGATTTTATAATCAGGGGGGTAATTTTGGAATTTAATTGATAATGAGGCCGCTTTCCTTTTATTTACACCGGCACTGATAAAAAGAGGAATACTGATCAGATCGGCGACAACACCAGCTAAAGTGATGAATCCATAAATATCAGTAGCTGTATAAGAGGGCTTATCCCAGCTTTTATCAAAAGCTATTAGTCCACCAACAGTCATAACAGTTCCGGATACTAATAATATCCAACCTGCAGTATTTTGATTTTTACTTTTCTGAATATAAAAATCCTTTGTTTGATATTGTTTTAAAGACTGTTGGCCATAGTTATTAATAGCACCGGAATTAATATTAATGTTTTCATTTTCACACATTAATGTTTTTTATTCTGGCCATAGATTCATTCAACTTTGTAAGGTGATTATCCGGTAACAAGACTTAAAGGCAGATGGTTAATTTTTATAAAGTTAGGAAAGAGAATCATGCTTGTCAAATAAAAATTCATTCACCCAGGAGTTACCCCGAAAGTAATGGCTAGAACAAGTGTAATTGATTTTCAGATATCCTTCAGATTTCATGTTTCAATACTGAAGTTTGTTGCAGGTTCACTAAAGGGGTGCCGGTTGCAAAACTAATGTGTCCTGGGAATTGGAGCCAGGCAAAAAACATGACAAAAAACTTTCTTTCATAATCCGTGTTGCCTGGTGTACTTTCTAAAAGTCCAGATCGAGCACAATTCTTAAGTTTTCTTTTACTTTTTGCTGAAGGTCATGAGGCAGTTCACCTGCTTTTGTTGTAAGTCGTCTTTTATCTATTGCCCTGATCTGATCTGTCATAATATCGGAATCACCTTTAAGATTAACAGTCCCTCTCTTAATATGAACTCTCAAAATGTCACTTTCAGGAGCAACATTTGTCGTAAGTGGACAAATAATTATTGAAGGATGATCTTTCAGGAGATTGGTTTGTACTATCAGGACAGGTCTTACTTTTCCAGTTTCTGTACCGCGCTGTGGTTCCAGATCAGCAATCCAAATATCGAATTGTTTAATTGTCATCATGCAGGGCTTCAAATTCGGCAAGAACCGTTAAAGATTCTTTTTTAACTATTTTGGATTCTTCAGCCAGTCTTTTGGCTATAAGGGTCCGTTTGTTGATTCTGTTAAAATAGTCAACGGCTTCATTAATGTACCTGTTTCTGGACTTTTTAACTTTAGTCAGAAGAGCTTCAGTTTCATCGAAGATTTTATCATCGAGTTTAAGGGACAATGTTTTCATTGTATATTTATATAGTATATCACAAAGGTATACACTTCTTTTATATTATCCAAATAAGTAACTATTAACCTGGGCGGCTATTTGTATGCCGCCTAATTTCGTTTTTGGTGTTAGGATACCTGATGTATAACCATTAAAATTTCAGATTTCTGAACCTTACTGAAAGCAATAAATATTTTCTTGTTTTAAGTCTGACCTTGGCTTACATTTGAGTTATAAAAGAATTTCTGAAATCCGCTTAAATAGAAAGACAGGCTAACCCAAAATTATGTATGAATAAACCATACAACCAAATGCAAAAACATGTTTTAATACCCATGATCTTCATTATCTTTTTGTTAGTGGTTGCATGTAATAATTCTCTAGTAAAGATTTATCCTGACAATCACCATTAATTCTTCTACAAGTTACTCGTCCTGAGATAAGTATACAAATTACCAAATACCTGGAATAATCCGGTAACGAATTTTCCCCGAATAAGCTAAATAACCGCTTAATTCTTCTTTCAGGGCTTTGTCCTCAAGGAATGTCCGGATAATATGAATAGCAACCAACAATGCAGCCGGAATAATGCTCCACAGGGATTCAAAAAGCAATGGAAATCCAACTGCCTGGATTATGGAACCCAGATAAGCGGGATGCCTTACGATTTTATAAAGCCCCGTATCACAGACAGTGTGTTCCCGGTCGGATTGAATCCTTACAGTGCTCGAAAAGAATTTATTTTGTTTTTGTGCCGTAAGGAAAAGCAGTTGCCCTGACACCGTACAGATAATCCCTATAATTGGCAGAATCAAATGAAAATCCGGTGACCAGTGATATCGTCCGGAATCAAGTCCGGCAACAGCATACATGGCAATTGTAAACAGGAAAGAAAACAGCAGGATGATTTTATCCCACTTTTTTACCCCTTCACCCGGTTTACCCCTCTCGGCCAGAAGTTCAGAACCGGGTTTCAGGACGGTATAATTCAGTACTGTCATTACAATCCCGAGAGCCAGGTAGATCAGCCCCGGGAGATAGTCCATCCTTCCGGCACAAACAAAGATTATAAGAAAGAATACCAGCGAGCCGGCAATGTGTTTTACTACGTAGCTTGTTTTCATTTAATTTCAATAAGAGAATAGTTCGTACTTCGTCCGCCGGAAGGATTTTTCCGGAGTATGTTTTTATTTATAAGGTCCAGGATATCTCTGAGTGCAGTATCCTGGGAGCACTTTGCGATCTTTGCCCATTTAGAACTTGTCAGCTGGCCGGTAAAGTTATCCAGCAATTTGCTTATCAGTAAAATTTGCCTGGTGTTAAGAGATTCGGAGGCAAATCTTGTCCAGAATTTATGCTTATAAAGAACTTTTGAAAGAATAAAATCTGAGGCATTTATAGCATCTCTCAGACATTTTAAATACCAAACCAGCCATTCAGTTATATTAAGAGTACCTTTTTGAGTTTTTTCAAGAATGTTATAGTATTCCTTTCTCTCAGCTCTTATCTGTGAAGACATACTATAGAACCTCTGGGGTGTATCGTCTGATCTGGCAAGTAACATTTCTGCCAGGGCACGGGCAATTCTTCCATTACCGTCTTCAAAAGGATGAATTGTGATGAACCATAAATGGGCTACCGCCGATTTCAGAATTAAATCTTCTTCAGGCTCCTTGTTGAACCATGCAAGAAATGCCTCCATCTCTTTTCTTATCTCTTCTGCCGGAGGTGCTTCATAATGCACTTTCTCTTTTCCCAATGCTCCGGAAACAACTTGCATGGGACCTGTTAAATCGTCTCTCCACTTACCCACAATTATTTTATACATACCACTCCGACCCGATGGAAACAACGCTGAATGCCATCCGAATAACCTGTCTTCTGTTACTGTCTTTTTATAGTTCTGGGTAGCGTCCAACATCAGTTCCACGACTCCGTCCACATTCCTGTCAGAGGGTGCGAGGCCTGACACTTCGATCCCTAACCGTCTGGCAATTGAGGATCGAACCTGATCAAGATCAAGAATCTGACCTTCAATTTCTGATGTTTTTATTACTTCAGTGGTCAGGGTTTCCAGTACAGCTTCACTTCTAAGCTTAAATCCCAGTGTCTGCATCTTTCCCAGCAACTTCCCCTGCGAATGTCTGACAGTGGAGAGATGCTGGATAATAGACTTACTGTCCCAGTTGAATTTGGGCCAATCTGACTGATGATATACGTAATTATTCATTCTCCGCAATATTTGCGGTAAATATACATACTAATTTCCGCAATAAAAAGTATTATCCGCAAAATATGCGGTGATTAGATGTTTTTTTCTCCGCGTCAAAATGCCTCGCCTTGCCGGGGCTCATTTTTCAGTGTGTCATTATTTTTTACAAACCGGTTACTGACGGGACTTACTAAAGCCAAGCTCCGAAGAGCCTGCCCCGCTCTGCGGGGAGCGACATGCAGGTAATCGGACGGTACAGATATTTTATATTGGAATTAAGTTCAGGACACTCTTTTGATTACGGATAAAAGTTGGTAAATGATTCCGGGATCCATGAACAATGATATCAGAAGATAAACATCAAAAAATCGCAAGCCATTTTATTTGTAACCAATATTGTTAATTTTCTTTTAGCCTGGTATCTCTTCACAATTCTAACCTTAATCTGTGACAGTAATAATTCAGACCTTTATAAGGCTGCCTTGTCCATAATCTTATTCATGTTGGAATGAAAACTTATCGGGGAAAATAAAATTGACTTTAGCTTTTGGCTGGTGTAACTTTAATCAGTTTTTTGGCAGGCAATGTTAACCTGATTGTTTAACATTCACCATATATTGCCCCGAATAAAATTACATCGCTTTTCCACCTCACCTGATTTTTAACTTAAATTTCTAAACAATGAAAACAAAGACAATCATATTAATATGTTTGTTCCTGGCCGTTGGTTTGATACAGCTTTCGGCACAGAAAGCCAGTAAGCAGGATGAATATACGATGCTTGGTGAACCTGCTCCGGTTCAGGATAAAATGAACGGGAAAGTTCAGAAAGTCGTCATGAGGTTCTATTGGACCAAAGGTTCAGGCGACAATATTGAAAAGGGCAGACATATCACTACCAGGGAGCGTGATTCATTGGGTTGGTATTATGATTTTGAAGCCACATTTGATAAAACAGGTGATCATATTATTACCTATAAAACGCTTGATGATAATGGTAATCCATTTACCAGTTATGAGTTTTTCAAAGAAGGGGATCATGTTGTAAAGTCGAAATGGTATATGGGTAAGGATACGCAGGCGGGCGACCTGAAATTTTCCAAAGGGGACGGATACACCACTTTTAAATATGACGATCGGGGATATGAAATTCTAAGGGCTGACTATAAAGCCGAAGGTAATGTCCTTTTATACACATATCCTATGAAAAACAATGAATTTGGAGATCAGGTTGAAGCGGAAGCCCGTGACGGTAAGAATAATTTCTTATTTAAATGGTCAACCATCTACAATGATAAGAGACAGATTATCGGAGGAAGCTGGACTGATAAAGGAGGCAATCCTGCCGGCTCCTATAAAACCACATATAATGAAAAGGGTAAAGAGTCCGACGTAACATATTACGATAAGGACAATAAGGTTACATATTTCTTAAAATACACATATCCTTTCTATGATACAAAAGGGAACTGGGTGAATTGTATTTCAAGGAATAGTTTGGGGCAGATCGGTTATTGTGAAAGGACAATAACTTATTATTAGAAAATCATCTTCCGGTTAAATCCTGTAAGGCCTTAGGGAGACCTGAAAATGAAGGGTGGCCTGGGTTCAGCCAGGCGTGAGGAACCATAATATGGTATTTTATTTGTTTCATATTCAATACTTTCATACCTTTAACTAAATGATTGCAATTTTTAGCTGGACCATTCCACACAGATGAGTTTTATATCAGCTTTTTTCTCAAATAATATCAGTGACATTTCAGCCTTTGTTCAATGAAAATCTTTAAGGTTGATATGAAAATTATCCTGACATTTTTACTAATTGCCAGATCACTGGTTTGCATGTCCCAGCTGGAAAATTATCAGGACCTGGTTATTGAGAAAGTATACCTTCATACCGACCGTGATTATTATCTTCCCGGTGATACATTATGGTTCAAAGCATACCTGATAGACGCTTCTGAAATGATGCTGTCGGATCACAGCAGAAACCTCCATGTTGAAATAATATCTCCCGAAGCAGTAATAACTGATTCCCGTACTGTCAGGATCATGAACGGTCTTGGAAATGGTGATTTCATTCTGTCCGAAAACCTGAAATCCGGTACGTACTATTTAAGGGCGTATACCAACTATATGAGAAATTTCGGGGGACAACTGTTTTTCACAAGAGAGATAAGGATTGCCGGCAATCCTGATTCTTCAGTAATGGAACCTTATTCAGCCCGACCCGGATCCAATGCCCTCCATCTGCAATTCTTCCCTGAAGGAGGTTCACTAGTGGATGAGGTGACTTCGGTGGTTGGATTTAAAGTCACCGACGTACGGGGATATGGACGTGATGTCACAGGTGTTGTCTATAGCGGCCCGGGAGATTCTGTGACCACTTTTAAAAGTAACCATAACGGAATGGGTAAATTTATTCTCAGACCACAAAAGGGAAGGGAGTATTATGCAGTTGTGAATGATACAAATGGTAATTCGGCAAAAAAGGATCTGCCTCACAGCTTTATCACCGGAGCTGTGCTTAATGTAACAGATATTCAAAATGTTGAACCACTGGTTGTAATTCGTACAAATACACTGACATTGTCGGATCTTCCTGGCCGTAATTTAGTACTAACCGTCTCTGTCCGGAACAAAACTCTAAAAACCTTGAGTTTTGAAATAAACTCACTATTTAACAGTTTGAGGCTTCCATGGGAAGATTTGCCATATGGAGTACTTCAGCTTACCTTATCGGGGCCGGATCAGACTCCTCTCTGCGAAAGGCTTATTTACCATGATGTCGAAGAAGCATATCTCGAAATTGTTACGGATAAACAGGTGTATAACAAACGCAGCCCGGTTTCGGCAGCGCTTTCACTGAAGGGCAATTCTCTTATTTATGACCAGGCGTTCATTTCCTTGTCGGCTGCGGAAAGTACCTATCTGAACAATGACTCCAGATGTAACTCAACAATTTCATCATGGTTTCTGCTTGAATCCGACATCAAGGGTGTAGTGGAAGCCCCATCCTGGTATTTCAACCGGGAAAATACTGACCGCGTGGAAGCTCTTGACCTGCTGCTTTGTACACAGGGTTGGAGGGATTTTGCATGGAAATACCGCGACACTTTGTACAAACCGGAAGATGGCTTTTTCATCTCCGGCAGAGTCGAAAAACTGTTATCACACAAACCTTTAAAAAATTCGATGATAACAGCATTGCTCATTTCTGACGACGATGAGCTGGTGTTAAGAACCCCTGTCGACTCGACTGGTACATTTTGCTTTGAGGAATTAAATATAAACGGGGAGGTGAGAATTATTGCAAGTGTCACCGGGGAAGACGAAAAATTTCGAGGGAACCTGATACTTGACAATCCTGAATATATTCCTGAAGAGATAAACAAAGATGGATTGATCAGAAAATCAAGGGGAAGATATCCAGTGATGGAGGAAGATAACATCAGAGTGATCGGACATGATTATAAGATAAAAAGCAATATTCTGAATCAATATAAGCTGTCTGATACGGTATTACTCGGTGAGGTGGAGATAATTTCCCGTAAGAAAAAACAACCACCGATAAACTATGCGATCCAGGGTGTTACTTCCGGACCCCCTGATAATATTATTGAGATGACCCCCCAGCTGGAAAACCGGAGCGACATACGGAGTATACTGAGGATCAGAGTAGCCGGACTCACTTTTATAGAAACCGGTGACCCGGAATTATCAGGGATCAGAATCCGCGGATCGATGCTAGAGCCTCTTTTTATGCTTGACGGCATTGAAGTACCATATGGTGTTGTAGCAACAGTCCCTCTGACCTGGATTGAAAGGATAGAAGTTCTTAAAGGAGGAGGCATTGCGACTACATTGATACGTGAAAAGTCAGCAGATGGCCAGCCTAAGCATAATGGAGTAATATCGGTGGTGACAAAACCTCCTGAGGAAAGGAAAGTATACGAGAAACCGGTGTCTCATTCAATCAATACGACAATAAATGGGTATGATGTTCAGAGGATTTTTTATTCGCCGGATTATTCCGGTGGATTAAATTCTGATAACAAACCTGATCTGCGGTCCACACTTTTCTGGGAACCGGATATATCACTTAAATTTGATGAAGAATACAATCTAAGCTATTTCAATGCCGATAAAACAGGTAAAATTACAATTACCGCTGAGGGAATGACTGTTTTTGGCATTCCTGTGACAGGTAAGGCGGAGTATGAAATAAAATAGCAGAATCTGTTATCTGGTAGCCTTATTAATTATCCTTGAGGCAACGGACTGAAACCCCGTATTTCAGATTACCTGAAACAATCTGAACATCTGTCGTATTATAAAGGGTGATTGCTATTATATATGCTGTGGAAGATGTGTTCAGACTTGAACTCCACATTGAACAATTATCCTTCTGGCTGAAAAATGCCGCATCGGTATAGCTTCTGTAACCACCCGGCAGGGCAGTAAACTGACTTTCGTTTGATGCGTCAGCATTTGGGGCATTCCAGTGCAGGGTTCCTGCTTCTTTAAGCTTTCCGCCTGCAGCTTCGACCCCACCCAGAAAATTGATCAGAGTCACCCACTCTTCCCTTGAAGCGACATGCCAACCGGCCGGACAAAGTTTTCCGGTATTTACTGTATAGAAATTATACAGGGCCCCATAACTGCCCTTGTTATCCTCATTATTCCCATACCAGCTGTATGCAGGCATAGCTTTATTTATCCATTCACTTGGAATCGGTACATATGATATGGCAGTCCCGTCATTTAATTTTGAAGTTTTCAGGTTTTCCTGCATCCATACCTGTGTCCCTATTGTTATTGCGTGATACTCATTTCCATCCTGGTCCATCAGCAAAGTTTCAAGAACATGGTCCTCACTGTATGTTGTTCCCAGGGAATTCACCGCCTTGATTCTGAAATGATATATTGTACCGACGTTGAGCCCGGTAATACCAACACTTACATTAGTTGGATTTTCACCGGTAGCAGGACTTTGTACTGCGGTGGATGATTTTCCGTAGGAAGTGGTTAAACCATATTCAAATGTGACCGTTGTTGTTAAAAGATTGGCAGTAACAGCTCCGTTTAAGGTGGCAGAGGTAGCTGTTATATTAGTAGCATCTGATACTGAGGCAGCCGGCTTCTCACCAAGGGTTGTAAATGACTGGCCTGCTCCGTAAGCTGTTCCTGCCGAGTTTGTGGCATAGGCTCTGACATAGTAAGTTGTGGCAGCATCAAGATCCGTCATATTGCTGGTAAAAGTCCCGGCACCACTGCTTTCTGTTGTTTTTTCATCCTCAATTGTCGGAGTTGCATTTGTGCCCCAGCATACACCACGGGCAATAACAGGGGAGGATCCCTCATTTGTTATATTTCCCCCGCAGCTGGCGGTGGTTGCCGTGACATTTGTCACCGGCGAGGTTGTAATTGCTGGAATTTCTTCTTTTTTACATGACTGAAAGATTAAAAGAAACAATAAAGCGAGGCCGGAGACAGCAGAAAAGTGTTTCATTAGATTACATTTATTTGTTAATGGAGTTTTTATCAAATAAACTGCAATTATTGTCAGAAATTATTACCACAATGGGAATTATTTTAAAACGAGGCTGTATCAAAAGTCCTTTGAGTACCTTTGTGCAAGCCTTTGAGTTCTTCGTGGTTAAAAATAAATCGCTGAACCACAAAGGATCACAAAGGCAGGCAAAAAGCGTTCTAAAGATAAACTAGCAATTAAAAACACATTTGATACAGCTTCCTGGTCTTTATACTGACTCCGGGACTCTCGTTTTCAGGGATCTGATCATATTCAAAAATGCAGATATTTTCAAGGGAGGACGATACTAAAAAAACAGGTCCTGCCCGGAATGTTTTACGGAATATCGGAAAATATTGACTACTAACATATAACAAAGAGGGTTGAAACTTCTGAAACCATAAGATATTCAGTTAATTTCAACCCGTAGTTGTCAGACTGACCTGGTTGCTCTGTCCTTTTCCTTTACAGTATATTGGAAATTAAGTTTTCAAACCATTACTTCAGATCAAAACGGTCGAGGTTCATTACTTTGGTCCATGCTGCCACAAAGTCTTTTACAAATTTCCCGCCGGCATCAGAACTTCCGTAAACCTCTGCAATTGCCCTGAGTTCTGAATTGGAACCGAAAATAAGGTCGGCACGCGTGGCGGTCCATTTTACCTTGCCCGTTTTGCGGTCGCGTCCCTCAAATTTCTCCTTGTCGCCGTCTGTCGGCACCCATTCCGTATTCATGTCGAGCAGATTGACAAAAAAATCCGTGGTAAGTACTTCGGGACGACCGGTAAAAACTCCGTGCTTTGAATTGTCGTAGTTGGTGTCCAATACACGCATTCCGCCGACAAGTACAGTCATTTCGGGAGCAGTTAATGTAAGCAACTGGGCTTTGTCTACCAGCAACTCCTCAGTTGTTACTTTATATTTCTTTTTCAAATAGTTACGGAAGCCATCAGCTACTGGCTCCAGTACTTTGAAAGACTCCTCGTCGGTTTGTTCCGGAGAAGCGTCCATGCGCCCGGGAGTGAACGGAACATTAATGCTGAAACCGGCATCTTTTGCAGCTTTTTCAACACCGGCACAACCTGCCAGGACGATCAGGTCGGCAAGTGACACCTTTTTACCTCCGGAGAGGGAGTTGTTGAATTTGGTCCGGATGATTTCCAGCCTGGCTAACACCTTTGACAGCTGGGCCGGATTATTCACAATCCAGTCTTTCTGTGGTGCCAGACGGATACGGGCTCCGTTGGCTCCCCCGCGTTTGTCGGAGCCACGGAAAGTTGATGCCGAGGCCCAGGCGGTTGAAACGAGTTGCGACACCGGTAATCCTGACTTTAACACTTCTGCTTTCAGTGCTTCAATATCTTCATTTTCGATCAGAGGATGACTGACGGCAGGCACAGGATCCTGCCATATCAGTTCTTCTGCAGGAACTTCAGGTCCCAGGTAGAGTGATCGCGGACCCAGATCCCTGTGCGTCAGCTTGAACCATGCCCTTGCGAATGCATCAGCGAATTCCAGGGGATGTTCGCGGAAACGCCTTGATATTTTCTCATAGGCAGGGTCGAAACGCAGGGAAAGGTCGGTTGTAAGCATCGTGGGAGCATGCTTTTTTGATGGATCATGGGCATCGGGGATTACCATATCGGCATTCTTTGCCACCCACTGATTTGCCCCTGACGGACTTTTCGTGAGTTCCCAGTCATATTTGAACAGATTGTCGAAAAAGTAATAACTCCATTTGGCCGGAGTTTGGGTCCATGTTACCTCGAGTCCGCTTGTTATTGTATCTCCTCCCTTGCCTTTACCGAACCTGCTCTTCCATCCAAGTCCCTGATCCTCGATATCAGCTGCTTCGGGCTCAGGCCCCAGAAGTGTGGCATCACCTGCTCCGTGGCATTTTCCGAAAGTGTGACCACCGGCAATGAGGGCAACGGTTTCTTCATCATTCATAGCCATACGGGCGAAAGTGTTACGGATATCCCTGGCTGCTGCAACGGGATCAGGATTTCCGCCAGGTCCTTCAGGATTTACATAGATCAGCCCCATCTGAATGGCTGCAAGCGGATTGTCTGTTTCGCTCATCTCAAGTTTGCGCTCATCATTATCCAGCCATCTTGATTCAGAACCCCAGTATACATCTTCCTCCGGTTCCCAGACATCTTCACGCCCTCCGGCAAATCCGAAGGTTTTGAAGCCCATCGATTCAAGTGCCACATTGCCTGCAAGAATCATAAGATCAGCCCATGATATCTTATTGCCGTATTTTTGCTTTATTGGCCACAGCAGCCTGCGCGCCTTGTCGAGGTTCACATTATCGGGCCAGCTGTTAAGGGGAGCAAATCGCTGCTGGCCTCTTCCAGCACCGCCGCGCCCGTCGCCAATACGATAGGTGCCGGCGCTGTGCCATGCCATGCGGATGAAAAACGGACCATAATGCCCGAAATCTGCCGGCCACCAATCCTGCGAATTGGTCATTAATTGATGAAGGTCGCTTTTAATAGCTTTCAGATCCAGACTTTTGAACTCTTCAGCATAGTTAAAATCCTCACCCATAGGATTTGATTTTGATGAATGCTGGCGGAGAATGTTAAGCTTCAACTGGTTTGGCCACCAGTCACGGTTCTTTGTACCGGCCATCCCGGAAATGTGTTTGCTGACAGCCCCGGTCACAGGGCATTTGCTGATTTTTTCCGACTTTTTTTCCATCTGATTATGTTTTGGGTTTAAATTATCGCTCTTATTGATTTATGTACTTTCCTATAATCTGAAGCCTTATATCTTCAATCCTGAAATCAGGTATTTTCTTCTGCCTGAAATACTTTTCAAGCATTTCGTTAAGTTCATTGTCAACATAGTCTTCAATCCGATCAGAATCAGTAAAATAGATGTGATGATGCGATTCCATGATCGCGTCGTACCTCATGATATCCTTTTCTGTCTTAACTTTCCTTATCAATTCATTTTCGACCAATGCATCAAGAACCTTATATACAGTTGCAACCGAGATATTCGGATGATTCTTTCTTATGTATTCAATTATATTTTCAGCCGTAGGATGATTGTTAAGCTTTATTATTGCTTCCAGAATGGCAATCCTTTGAGGAGTTACCTTTAATCCTTTTACAGCCAGTTGGTTGCTAATATCTTCAGTTTTCATGGATAGAAATTATTAAAAGAGAATAGTTCTCGATTAACAATGAGTAAAGCTACAACTTTTATCATTTAAAGTCAAAGGGGAAAGAGAAAAATTTCACAGGTGTCTTAAAGATATAATCCGTATCAATTCCCTGAAGTACCGTATTTAATGAAATCCTTTTCAACGAGCGATCTTTTATTTGCTGAGCCATGGGAGGGAAGAAACAATGTACATTTTGTATTGAGAAGTTTTTCCCAGCTCTTTACCATTTGTCGCGGATCAGATGCAAAAGGCGGAAAAATGGTCCATGGAAATATCCCGAACATGGTGTCGCCAACAATGGCTATCTCATTATCAATTATCAGACTTAAAGAACCCTTTGTATGGCCCGGGGTGTGCATCAGATAAGCATTAAATCCGTATCCGGAAAGATCATAATTGCTGTCAACTGCAAGATCAGCTTTGCATGGCTGATATCTGGCAAATGAAATAAACTGCCTGGCCAAAACTCTGACAATGGTTTTTGTTATCGGATTTGTCCCGGCAGGAAGAATATTGGTCCCTGCAAGCAGGTAACCGGCTTCGGAATCGTGGATGATCACCTGTGCATTATATCTCTCCTTTATTTTATGGGCGTTGGCTGCATGATCGAAATGGGAGTGAGTCAGGATCAGCAGATCTATCCTGTCAATCCCGAGCTGATCGAGGTTTCTTTGCAGGGCTTTCCACATAAATCCTGCACTTGTATCAATCAGGATTGTGGATTGTCTGTTTCTGAGAAGAAAAACATTGCTGCGGCCAGACAGGATCTTTAATATTTTGTAACCACCTGAGGTTGTCCAGCTTCTCATATCAAAGATTTTGTTCGGAGATTCAGTACTTATTTTTATAATTGTTTTTGAGATAGCTTTTCAGGATTTTCCCGAAGATTTTTTCCTTTTTTCGCCTTTCCGCAACCGTGGTCTGAAATCTCTCCTGTTCCTTCTTCATTTTCAGGTAGTTATTGTATGACTTCTGATCAATTAATCCTTTTTCAACTGCCTCGATTACAGCACATCCGGATTCATTAACATGACTGCAATCGGGGAATCTGCACTTAGAAGAAATGTCATATATATCCTGGAAAGTTGTTTTTATGCCCTCGCCCATATCGGTAATCCCCAGTTCTTTCATCCCCGGATTGTCTATAATTATCCCGCCGTTTTCAAGGATGAACAGTTCACGGTGTTCCGTAATATGCCTTCCCTTGTTTGTGCTATGGCTTATATGACCTGTTTTTAGTATGTTCTTTTTCAGGAGATTGTTGATCAGGGTTGATTTACCGACACCTGATGAACCTATCACACAGTATGTTCTGCCTTTTTGAATAAAGGCCGTGATCTGGTCAAGTCCTTCAAGTGTTGTATTGCTTAGGAGGATATGGTTTACTTTGTTATCACGTTTTTTGAGGCTTGCAACTGCGTCCTGAATTTCCTGGTCCGTTGCCAGGTCGGTTTTGCTTATCACGAGTACAGGTTCAATGTTCGATGAGTAACATATTGCCAGGTATCTTTCAAGCCTGTTGATGTTAAAGTTGTTGTTGATTGACTGAACTATAAAAGCGACATCGATATTGGTGGAGATTATTTGTTCCTCCCCTGGTTTTCCTATAGCCTGTCGTGCAAGTATAGATTTTCTCGGAAGCACTCTGTGAATGATAGCCTGATCAGAATTATAAGTCTTTATAACTACCCAGTCTCCGACAGCAGGAAAATCAGACCGTGAGCCGGCTGAAAATCTCAGGTTGCCGGTAATTTCAGCGTCATATTCATTCTCTCCGTCAGAAACAACATATCTTTCACGATGCTCCTGAGTAACCCGTCCGACTGAAAAATCTGTCAGATCAAGGTCTATTATCTGTTCAGAAAGCTCATCTGTAAATCCTAAATCCTGAAGTCTCATTGAATAAATCGAAATTAACTTTGTTGCATTTTGATAGCCTTCTGCAATAAAGCATTTGAGGCATATCCTTCATAATGCCAAAATTATGAATTATTATTTTCCGGCAGGGTAATTAAAGATATTTGATGCCACAGAGACAGGATTCATATCTCAAGCCATCCGCGGAATCCCCTTACGGCATAATATGAAGACGCACCGTTGTGATACACGAAGACATGATCGTAGCGACGGTCGGCAAAAATGGCACCCCCAAGATTTCTGATTTCCGGAGGCGTTTTTAACCAGCTCGATGTTTTATTATCGAAGTTACCAAGTTTTTGCAACTCCCGATATTGTTCTTCTGTCAGAATCCCGATGCCCATTGCGGCTGCCATATCGGTGGCACAATCTTTTGGCTTGAATTCTTTCCTTGAATCCAGGGCCTCACGGTCATAGCACAGATTTCTCCGGTCTTTCGGACTTTCAGCAGAACAATCATAAAACATATAGTGGCCGCTCTTTTTATCATAACCAACAACATCTGGTTCCCCGCCCGTTCTCTCCATTTCATTGAGCGACCAGAGTTTTTCATTATTTATTTTCAGCTTTTTTTCCACTTTGGCCCATTCAAGCCCATTATGACGGTTCATGTTCTTCTCAAAACGGGTTTTCAGGATTCTGAGCAGTTCCTTACTCTTTTCAGGAGACAACTCCTTTTTTGTTTTGAAGCCTGTCATATTCTTGCCGGATAAGATAAAGATCACTGTTATTTCCGTTCAACAATACAGATGCTCATAGGTTCATCAGGGTATGCACTATTTTCATTAAATAGAATAAAAAAGCTTATTAAATACTTTTTTTTGCCTGTCTGTCAGAAGTTTTAATTTTTCTTAATCTGTATCTGTTAATAATTGACAGCATTTTATATCCATTTAAAGAATTACGTAATTAATTACGTAACCACTACGTAATTAATTACGTAATAATGATGAAATGCAAGTATAAATATTGCTATGGGTTTCAGAATCGCAACGGGATAAAGCCAATGATTGTTAAAGGATCGGATCACCGCAGAACTTCTTACGCTTGCAGCTTTTGCAGAACTTACCCATCCAGACATCATCAAACTGAGACATAACGGCCGATACATTTGCCGGGTCGGTTGTGATGTTGCCGGATTCGAAGTTCCGGGTATCGCGACTTTTTATTCCAAGGCCTGCTCCGGTAAGATTGGCTGAACCAATATATGCCAGTTTTCCGTCGATAATTATATGTTTAAAATGAACCCTGGGGCAAAGCTGCCTTTACATGATGTCCCAGAGCGAAGGATACTTGTCAAAACTGCTCCTGAAATTGTGACCAGGCTCTTTTGCATGCAGAAGCCTGATGGAAACCTTTCTTTTTACTAGTTTGTCAAGGACAGTTAAAAAAGATTGAACTGGTCCGTTATTCCTTACGTGCAAATCTTTTATGTCGGCGGTACCTATCCAGACAAATGATCTGGCAGCAGAACCAGGCTCTATAACCTGAGTATAATTGCTCGTTCAAAAAAAACCGGGTACTCATAAACAGCTGTATCGTTTTGTTTTTAATTCTGCCATGGTCAGTTTATTTCTGGTATTAATGTTTTTCTGTCAGAATTGTTCATCCGGTGGTTCCGGTATCTATGTAATTTCCAGTTTCCACTTAAAGAGAGTATCCGTTTCTCCGGATCTTGTAAAATTATTTCTTTCTAAAACAGAATGAGAATCAATGTTGCATTTTTCTGTTGAGGCGGTTATTGCTTTGGCAACTGATCGCATTTTAACCCATTTTATCAATTCTCCCACGGCTTCTGTCATAAATCCTCTTTTTCGGTATTCCTTATAAGTCCCGTAGCCAATTTCGATTTCTCCATCAGAATTTGGTTCTCCGTAAAAACATAGATCTCCGATGATCCTGTTTTCTTCTTTCAGTATTATGGTCCAGAGGGTATAAAACAAATAGTTTTTACCGGGGTCTGAAAGGTTAGGTATTATATCCCGCTCCAACGCTTCCCTGAGTTCAGGAGAAATTGTCCTTGGTGCAGGATTCAGGTTTAATTCCAGTTCCAGGGAGTTGTCAGCCCTGATATATTTTGTGAGCTGTTCAGGGGTCAACGGTTTAATTACAAGTCTTTCAGTATCTATCATATTTATCAACGCAATACGCTCTCTCTTGTATCCTTCCGGGGAATGGCATTATCCAAAATAAAATTAACAGTAATTTCCTCAATCTGCCGTGTCAGCCTGTCCGGGACCCTTAAATCCGCATTCAAAGCAAAATGACCTGTGAACGCATATGATTGATCCACACCGGGGGCAGGTCCTTCTTCCGGTCTCAAAAACCAGAAACTCTTCAATCCCATTTTCTTTTATCATTGTAAGATTGTCGATAAAACTTGTATTGTATCTGGTAATGTATCTTTTATTCAGGTTTTTTAATCTCTGGCATGGATACTTCGTACATTCATAACAGAATTTTGATTCTGTCTTTTTAAGCAGATCGCAGTTTATTATTATGCACTGTTTGCAGTATTCGGGTTTTGAGTCAGCACAGATCCTGCATCCGGGACAATGATTTTTAAATCTCATGTATCCCAGGCATGATCCGCAATTCATTCCGCACGGAGCGATCATTGCTTTTTCGAACACAATCGCCGTGCTGTATTTCTTTTGTGCATATGAGCTTCTCATTATTCTATGACCTTTACAGGGTCAGGATTTTATGGTTTGGATTCAAATAAGATTTGCAGTAAAAGTATATACCATCCATGTCGGTCCTGTGTTATACGTTTACCCCGGCCTGTCAGCTAAGATGCTTTTTTTGAATTGAAAAAGCAAGTTCAAGCCAGATCTTTTTACCGATCTTTCAGACAAAGAACTGGAAATCCCATCCTTTTTGGGTGATAATCACGGGAGACTTCATCGAAAGAAAATATTATACTGCGATTTCATGTACCTGAGGAATCATGTACTGTGCTACTCCGCTAATACCCATTGCTGCCGCCCATATTACTGAATCCATTGAATCTCTCGCCGCCAGGAAGAGAAATGTAAAAAGTACGAAAAGCAAATACAGATATTTATCTCTTTTAGATTTTAGAAGATGTTATCTTTTCATCAGTTTGTCCCGGTTTATTAAGGTTGTCCGAAGAAGATTTCCTGAATTTAAGTTTGCTTTTAATTTTATTGTAGAAACTTTTACCAAGTAAAGCCAGACTTGCATAAAATGTTATTTCGCCAATGATTATTAATACGACGGTGATAGCGGCAATCTGTTTGGCAGAGAAGCCGAATAACGGAACAATCAGAATTGATAAGAATGAAATACAACAGATTGCAAATAATGTATATCCGACGGTTTTGGCCATTTCTCTAATTGGGCTGCTTCTTTAATTCCTGCTATGAAATAACAAATGATCCATTTGGTTGGTTCATATTCGATGTTTATGCAATATGAAACCTGGCAGTCAGCTTTTTACTGCTGATTTTTCGCTCACAGTGAATTCATGGTGCAGCTTCAGCAGGTTCATAATGTAAAGTACCAGGTTTCTGCTTTCCGACAGCAGGCTCAGGTACAGCAGGGTGTTACGGGTCCCGATGGTTTCATTCTTAACCAGCTTTATCTGCCTTTTCTTGATCCTTGCGATAAGGTCGAGAATGCCTCTGTGTGTCGATGCCAGCTTATCCATCTCCCTGACGTAGTTCTGCTTCTTGACAACGCTCCTGGCTTCTTCAAAGAATGAGGAGACAGACTCATTAAGTTCGTGGAGGTTTCTTACCTGTTCGGGGATCATTGGCGGGTGATTGTTGTCAAGGTGTTCAAATATGGGTTCGGATATATATTTAAGACAACTCGAGATTTCCCTCATTTGGTCCAGGATCTGAAGGTAAGAATATCCGGCTTCCATGTGATTTTCATCGAGTTTCTGAAAAGTAGGATATATATTCAGCTTCATATTCCTGGTGAACTTGTCAAGTTCCTCGATTCCCGCCTTAAGCTTTCTCATCTTTTTCCGGTCTTCATTAATGAGGTTGAGAAGCGATGAGGCATAGTATTTTTCGGCACTCGATAATATCGATTGGATCTTTGAATTACAACTGCTTATTAGATTCTCCCCGTTCATTATATCCTGACCTGCAAATTCATCATCCCGTAAATGCTTTGCCACAAACTTCTTATGAAGGAAATTTGTACGTATCACGAATATAAGTGCAACAGCAAGAGCAATAAATGCAGCAACCAGTCCGCCCCAATAAAGGAACAGGGCAACCAGGAATGCCCCGGTAAAAGCCGTGAGGGCTGTCATGAACCATCCCCCGATAACCGAAAGTACTCCTGTTATCCGATATACGGCGCTTTCCCTTCCCCATGCCCTGTCTGTAAGTGACGACCCCATAGCGACCATAAAAGTAACATAAGTGGTTGAAAGCGGCAGCTTAAGCGAAGTCCCGGTTGCTATAAGTATGCTCGCAACAAACATGTTTACTGATGCCCTGAGCAGGTCAAAAGAGGCTGAATCCTTACGGTACTTTGGTTTTTTAAGATACTCATTATTGAATCTCTTTTCTATTGCAAGGAGCACTTTTTCGGGAACAATAATCTTTATTACCCTTGAAAACCTGATAGTAGATCTTACAACAGATCTCGAAATAACAGATGATGCGAACCTTTCTGCTCCGACATCCTGACGTGCAAGACTTATCTCGGTCTGTGAGACCGTTCTGGCCTTTTTTGAAAGGAAAAGGGTTAAAACCATAATTGCACCAGCAGCAAGAAGAAAAGTTGTTGGTGTTTTTACCGGGGCCATCAGAGACTCCATTGTATGGGTATCCGGATGAAAATCAGGGTTTCCGGCAAATTCACGGTATGATTCAAAACCGGCAAGAGGGACTCCGATGAAATTTACAAGATCGTTACCGGCAAACGCCATGGCGAGGGAAAAGGTTCCGGCAAGAACAATAATCCTGAGGATATTGATCCTGAATATGGAAATCAGCAGTTGGAGAATAACGGAAACCGCTGCAAATGTTCCCAGCAAGACTATCCATGTATGTCCGTGAAGCCAGTTGACAAAATCTTCGGTCATGAATGAGGCTCCCTTCGCACCCTTGACCAGGATAAAATATACTATGGCTGTAATCGCTATCCCTCCCCATGGAGCTCCGAAATACTTCATATTCCTCTGGTAATTGAAGGTAAACACGAAGCGTGTTATGAACTGAACAATGCTTCCGAAAGTGAAAGCCAGAACTACTGAAATGAGAATGCCGGATATGATAGCCAGCGCCTTGCCTGAGTTTATGTAGTTACCCAGGTCAAAAAAAGTTTCAGGTGAATTACTTATCTTGATAAGCGATATTGCAACAGAAGCACCGAGCAATTCAAATACGATAGATACGGTGGTGGAAGTAGGGAGCCCGAAGGTATTGAAGGTATCCAGCATAATTACATCAGTAATCATGACGGCAAGGAAAATTATCATTATTTCCGTGAAAAGGAACTTTCCCGGATAGAAAACCCCCGACCGTGCTATCTCCATCATCCCGCTCGAAAAAGTTGCCCCCAGCAACACACCCAGGCCCGCTATGGTGAGTATTACCACCATTGGAGCGGCTTTCGATCCTACGGATGAATTGACGAAATTTGCCGCATCGTTGGAAATACCCACAACCAGGTCTGAAACGGCAAGGATGAAGAGGATTATGACAAAAATCAGGTATAGATTTTCCATCAGTAATTAATCATAAATGATTATGATCCAAGTATCTATCTGTATCCTTTGTGTTGTGTCAGAATACTCTGCGAATTTATGGTTTTGAAATAAATTCAAACTTCCCGATTGTTAAGTTTTTGTTACAAAAATCAACTCCTCCCGTTCTTCAATAATCCTTTAATATGAAGGGAATCTGTTTTTGAATGCAAATACTTATGATCAAATTTCCCCCATTTAATTCTGATCAATTCTTATATTAAATCTATCCCAGAATTTAGGTTGCATGACAAAAATGTCATCAAATGTGTAAGGTATATTATCCCATCCGGAGTATTGTTGAATTAGATCCTGTGAATCAAAGCTGACAGTTGTTGTAATAATCTTCGATTTCCCCCTGGCGGGAGGAGTCAATACCGGACAGGTATAATTCCCTGACCTGGCGACACTGTGTGGTTGGGCCATGCTGATAAACTCTGTTATATCCCACTCCGGAATATTGTTCTGACTGACAATATATGAAGCGTCAGTTTCACCAAAAACAAATCCGTTTAAAAATATCCCATGACCGTAGTCAAAATTTTCAGTTTGAATTTTACGTAATAAATGATGCATGTCGCATTTGATTGTATTGCCTTCCCTCATATAATTTGCAGGCTCAATTCCAACCCCTGTAAACTGATCCGGCAGATCATACTCAAAATTGAAAGAGGTTGGAATAATTGCCAGATATTTCAGTGTGATGTTTTCATCAACAAACCAGCCGTCATTATCAATATTACCCCAGATTTCAGGTACAACTTCAATAGTATTGCCATTTGTAAAATCAGCAAGGCGTCTTTTATCTTCAAATGGCCAGTTTACACTTATAATCTCCATCATTGTCTGCATTCCCGGGTCAGTATTTTTTCTGTCGATATACCGGATAGTATTAAAATTTGCAGTAACTTTTTTTGGCGTAATTGTGCCAACGAAATCCCCAAACTGAGTATAATATCCCGGGGGATCATTTTTTACCGTGCTGCCCTTCTTTAAATCTTCGCTTTTATTTGCCGTGGATGTATAAATTGTCCTGAATATCAGATCAAGACCCTCTTTCCTGCATCCGGTCAATAGTATAAAAATCAATAGGAGAAAAATGTTTTTCATGTTAAATAAATTTTAATGTTGTTTTTAGCCTGAGCTGTTCACAAGAAATCCACATGAATTCATATTTCTTCATGCCTGTTTTGATTTATAACATATGGATTTCAAATGGCAGTCTTAACATTAAAATAACTGTCAACTAATTAAAATATTGTAAATACCCTTATACATTACCACGGAACGTGGAATACTTTTGGGGAAGCATGAAAATGGGGATGCACCGGTATATCTGGTATGAGACTGTGAAAACTGCTTCAGCAGAAGATTTTACGAACGCAGGATCTTCTCCATCTTCCTGCCTTTCGCCAGCTCATCAACCAGTTTATCCAGATACCTGACCTGCTGCATCAGGGGATCTTTGATCTCCTCCACACGATATCCGCAGATTAATCCGGTTATGAGGTGCGCATTGGGGTTTAGTGATGCATGTTGAAAGAATGTTTCAAATGTTGCATTTTCCTTTATCAGCTCCTGCAGCTTCCTGTTATCGAGACCTGTCAGCCATTCAATGACCTGATGCAGTTCTTCTTTCGTTCTGCCTTTCTTCTCCACTTTTGCCAGATACATCGGATACACCGAGGAGAAAGTCATTTTTGCGATTCGCTTATTAGGTGTGTTCATGATTCTTTTGATTTTAAAATCGTTTGAGTAGCAGTTTTAAGGTTAGAGCAGATCCTTATTTTTTGCTTTTGATGAAGATCAAGTTCGCGAAAATGTTTCTGACCATGACCGGTCAGGAGGTATATTCCATTAGCTTTAATCGTGATAGCCAGTTCAATATCTGAAGGGTGGTCCCCGATTATATAAGAATTTTCCAGGTCAATTGAAAATTTTTCCCTTGCAGAGTCGATGAAAAAGGTTTTAGGTTTTCTGCATAAGCAGTTATCTTCTTTTCTGTGAGTGCAACAATAAATCTCTTTAATATCTATCCCATTATCAATCATTTTATGTAAAATACTTGAATGAATTCTGTTCAAACTGTCAGCGTCAATAAGCCCTTTTGCAACACCAGGCTGATTAGTAATAATGAATAGAAGAAAGCTTTTTTGAAGCTCTTTCAGGCAGTCAAATGTATAATTATAGTAAATGATATCTTTTATATCGTTAATATGCCCCCTGTCTTTGATGATTGTTCCGTCCCGGTCAAGAAAGACTGCCCTGTTCATTTTTCCCTGATCAGGTAAATGTGGTTGTCTTCAATTTGATAAAGCATTGGCACAATAGTTATTTTTGGGTATCTTAAACGCAATCGTATTGTTTCACTGATCACAAAATCAATTTCATTTTCAATTTCGAACATTGGTGCGAAGTTCATAAAATGTTCTTCTGCCCTTTCTTTGTTCCAGCCGGCATTGTTAACCAATCCATTTATGAATTGCCCTTTCCGTGAAATCAGATTAACCATTCCGCAATTATTGTGTGCCACCAGTGCGATGTATTTGACCTGGCCTACGGCAACAGCATATGATACCTTAAACTCACTGTACCGTAAATTAGCCCCACCTGAGCGAATGATGAAGGCAAAGTTATCAGGAATATGTAAGTGTTTTCTATTGTCCATACACATTCCGATTAAAACCTGAGCTTTGTCGTAACTGTCAGGAGGTCTGTTCAGATTATGATATTCAAGCAGAAGTCCGATTGGCGTCTGCCGGTATTCAGGGAAAATATCATCAGTTGTTGATATTTTGACTAATCTTTGCATTTGAGGTTGTCAGTTACATTAAGACATGTGTCCGCGTAAATCTATTCTTTTTATGTTCTCAATTATCTGGCCGGATTATGTAATGCAGGAAAGGCTGTTACGGTGACGATCCCATTAGTTATTGCAATGTTTGTGTTAGGGTGTGTTATCTTTGATTTAGAGGTTTATAACAAATCCAGCCGATATATTAAGAAAATTGAGCCAGTTTTTAACATATCCATCACCTGGCCAGACATCTCCTGTATCGGTCCCCGTTGCTCCGCCACCCAGATACCTGATATTTAAAAACATGTTTGTCAGCACATTAACTTCAGCACCAAAACGTAAGCTGGCATCAAGAATTGCACCAACAATTTCATTGTCACTGCCATTTAAGTAGCTTACCGGAGCGTATATGCCATCTGCTTCGATCTCTGAATAGAAACATTCATTTATTTTTAGTTTACTTCTGATCTTAAGTGCAGGTACAGGTCCAATACCCCGATTGTCGGTGTAAAGACCTCCATCAGTTGATTCAAATGAAATGGTAGCATTCCTTATTTGAAGGCTTAAACCGATTGCGAGATTGAATTTTTCGTTGTCTTTAGTTATTTCCCTCAGGTAACTAAATCTGTAAAATGGAAAATTATACAAAGAATTAATGCCGGTTGATGCAGGGAATGTGATGCCGTTAGCAATCAGATCATTTCTTAAAAGGGACTGAGTTTCTATTCTTAATGGTTGATAAAGAAAAATGAATGTATTTTTTTTATTAACGTTAAATTCAACTGAGAATCTTGATGAGGGGAAAAGTACATCCTGTCCACCGTCTTTAACATAATTAAAATAGGTTCCATTTTCCCCAAGTTGAATTTTATGGGAAAGGACTGAAATAAAGCCTATCTCTGATATGGCACGGAATTTAATTTTTGAGGTGTCACAATCTGACTTTAAATAGCCTTTTTGTGCTGATGATGATATTCCGGACAGGAATATGAAACATAACAATAAGAATTTTTTCTTCATGACCTTAAAGCAGAATAATATATAACTATTGAGGATACAATTTTACAAAGAAATGTTTATGTCTCATTTTTCTCCTTGACGTTTTTATTTCCTTTTAAGCTTCAACGACAGGAAAACGCTTGCCGCAATTATCGTTGCGATAAACACGAGCGACCATTCGATGGGTATTTTAAAGAGGTCAATCATTATCATTTTAAGCCCGACAAACACCAGCACAATGGCTAAACCATAACTTAAAAGCCAAAAACGATGGACAATTCCGGCAAGCGCAAAATATAATGAGCGTAGCCCGAGTATCGCAAAAACGTTTGAGGTGTAAACTATAAAATGATCCTGGGTAATCGCAAGAATTGCAGGGATACTGTCAACAGCAAATATTAAGTCAGTTGATTCTATGAGTATCAGTACTAAAAACAAAGGTGTAGCAAATTGGCGACCGTTTATTTTTATAAAAAATTTGTCTTCATGCATTGTTGGAGTAACAGGCATGTGCTTTTTAAAGAATTTTAAAACAGGATTCTTTTCGGGATCAATTTTCAAATTGCTGTGATTAAACATTTTAATCCCGGTATATAATAGTAATGCTCCGAAAATATATATTGTAAAATGAAATTTCTCAAGGAGTGCAACACCTGCAAAAATAAAAATAACACGCATGATCAATGCACCGATAATACCCCAGAAAAGAACTTTATGCTGATATTGTGAGGGTACCTGGAAGTATGCGAAAATCATAATGAAAACAAAAATATTATCAACGCTTAAGGCCTTTTCGACCAGATAACCCGTAAAAAATTCCAGTGCCTTAAGCTGGCCCTTCCAGAAATAAATAATTGCATTAAATATCAATGCAAGAAAAATCCATATAAATGTCCATGTTAAAGCCTCTTTAATTGTTATTTCATGACTCTTGCGGTGGAAAACACCTAAATCAAGTGCCAGCATGATAAGAACAAAGACATTAAAGATTATCCAAAAAATAATTGGGGTATCCATTTAGCTGATTTTTATGTTTAGCAAAACTATTAATTTTATTTTCCGTGGTATACGGCGCTTTGTTATTTTCTATTATGGAACGAAATGGTTAAATAAGCTATAATATAGATGTCCGCCAGTGTTTTTGTCTATTTGTTCAAGACTCTTTAACCCAAAGATAAATGCAATGGAAATTGGATCGGTCCTGTAACTGGTATGACCTTCATAAAATCCATATCGCATAATGTAATAAGGAAGCATTTCACTGAAATCAAGGTTAGAGAGCCTGAATTTTAAATCTTTCATTTTGTCCGGACCAAGAGTGGAATATTTTTCACTTAGATACTTTTCTTCTGTATCTGTAAGCTTCCTGTCTATATGGATATTATGCATTCCCTGGATCTCATCCATAAAAATTGAGATCTGCCAGCCTTTTGTTCCGCTGGCTTGAAAATTTAGCAGGTTGTCATTATAACAGATTTGTTTTATGTTGTCATAGTATTGTTTATTTCTTTTCCGGTTTCCAGGAAATTTGTCAGGTCGTCCAGGAGTCGGACCATTGGCGCGCCATCTATAACGTCATGGTCAACCAGAATAGTCATATTTAAGATCTCTCTGATTTTTATTTCATTGTCAACGACCACAGGTCTTTTAAGGATTGATCCTACACCAAATGATACAGGATGAACTGATTTGTGTATAAACCAGCCATTAATTTTGCCAATCATCCCAATTGAGGTTACTGCCACATTCCCCATTGTTCTGTAAGCTGCTTTTGGATTTTTCAGAAGCAATATCCAGAAAAGTCTTCTGAGGAATCCCGGCAGATGGTAATATAATCTTTGATATGTGGTTGACTGTTTCTCTAATACGATGTCATCGGGGTTTAATTGCTGAATCTTAGCATTTTCTATCTCCCTGGTAATTTCCCGGGCAGATTTTTCATTAGTCTTCTCAATGACAAGCGGGATTGGAACTTTTGAATCTCCTGATTTCTTTTCTATTATCATTGAAACATTGATGTCATTGAAGATAATGAGCTTTTTTTTATTGAAGCGATATGCTGCTGCTTCCGGGTGTTTTTGCAGGACGCTCCCTATGGCTTTGATGAGCCATGCATTAAATGAAACAGTTGTGCCTTTTTTTCTAAGGTCGCGAAGTTTAGCCCTGCTTTCTGTGACATCGAATTCAAGCATAGCATTTATATGATGTTTACGCAAACCAATATCAAAGATGTCAAAGGTTGCTATTCTCGAGCGGACGATATTTTGAAACCGGTAGTTTTTATTCATGCGAAATGGTTTTAATTTGTATAGAAACAAGATACAGAACGACTAACTGGCTGGCAAAAAGGAAGGTACGTTACTTCTCACCGCCATCAGGCTACCGCCCTAGTACTTTAACCTGGGAATAGACCCGGTTATTAATTGAGTAAGCGTTTCGTTGTTATTTATTTATCAGTCGTTTAACATCTTCTATCGGAACAGAAGTCCGCCTGGAGACTTGTTCTATTGTCAATCCCTGGTTATAGAACCTGGAAACAAACTGTCTCATAGATTCTCCGATTTCTATCAGGTGATTGTCAGGGTCAAAAAATCTTATTGTCTGTTGTCCCCAGGGTTCTTCATGAATGTGATGCAGAAATTTAACATTTTTATTTTTTAAAGCTTTAAAAATATCTGGCAGATTTTCTGTCTCAAAGTACAATTCAAACCGATTTATTTCAGGATCAGATATTCTGTCCAGACCAAGTGATTCCGGGATTATATGGCTGTTTTGAATTTCCCATATGGCAAATCCGTTTTTGAAGATCACGTTTTTACCGAAATCCAGGTCAATCAACATTCCCAGCAGGTCTATATAGAATTTTTTTGAAGCCTCTATATCTTTTACAAATATTGCTGTTGAACAATTCTTTAAATCCATATTATCAGGTTCTCTTT
>CAZTDW010000026.1:0-27039 GCA_964611835.1 uncultured Rikenellaceae bacterium
AACAACCAGCCATATTATGAATAAGAGAATATTACTGGTAACGGCATATCAACTGTTGTTTCTGATATTGCTTAGTTGTTATGAAGTCTCGGCGCAGGAATTTCCTGAAAAACCGGTGCCTCCGAGGCTGGTAAATGATTTTGCCGGACTGCTCACTGCCGTTGAGGCCGATGCCCTTGAAAACAAGCTTGTTGCATACAATGACTCATCATCCACACAGATCTCGGTAGTTACTGTTACGGATCTCCATGGTTATGACAGGTCTGACTATGCACAGCGCCTTGCAGAGAAATGGGGCATCGGACAGAAGGGACTTAATAACGGCATACTGATTCTTATAAAACCAAAGATATCGGAGAACTCAAGAGGCGAAGTTTTCATTGCGCCCGGATACGGACTTGAAGGGGTGGTGCCAGACATCGTTTGCGCACAGATTATTGACAATGAGATCCTGCCTGCATTCAGGGCCGGGGCCTATTATCAGGGTCTCGACAGGGCGACCAGCGTACTCATGTCGCTGGCAAGCGGTGAGTTTCCTCCCGATCAGTACGGTAAATCACAGGGCGACAGTCTGGGAGGCCTGGCGCCGATAATAATCTTCATCATTTTCATTGTCCTGATGATGATCATCCGAAGCAAAGGAGGATCAAATCAGAGGCATATAAGCCGCAAGGGACTTCCGTTATGGATACTTTTGTCGATGATGAATTCGGGCAGCAGCTCCCACCGGGGAAGTTGGGGCGGATTTTCGGGAGGCGGCGGATTCAGTCGGGGAGGAGGAGGCTTCGGAGGATTCGGAGGCGGAAGCTTTGGAGGTGGCGGAGCAGGAGGAAGCTGGTAAGGAAGGCCATGGACGACAGGCGACAGACATCAGGCAAAGAGCCTAGGGCTAAGAGCGAAGGGCACAGAGCACAGGGCACAGGGCACAAGGTACAGGGCATGGGAGAACGAAAATATTTGTAGCCAGATCTATAACTTTTGCACTGAGCTCTGAATCCTGCCTGCCTGGTGCCTGGTGCCTTTTTCAGATTTCAGCCTCTGTCGGAAACATAGTTTCTCCATTTTTCTATTACCTGCTGCATGTCGGCCGGCAATGAGGAGTCGAATGTCAGTCTTTTTCCTGTCACGGGGTGGTCAAAGCTTAGTGATCTGGCATGCAGGGCCTGCCGTGGAAGCATTTTGAAGCAGTTTCTCACAAACTGCTGATATTTGTCAAAGGTTGTTCCCTTGAGGATCTCATTTCCTCCATATTCATCATCATTGAACAACGGATGGCGTATAAAGCTGAAATGCACCCTTATCTGGTGTGTCCGACCTGTTTCAAGCTTGCATTCAACCACCGAAACATACCCGAAATTCTCCAGTACCCTGTAATGTGTTATCGCAGGTTTCCCCTGGCTTCCGTCGGGAAAGACCTGCATGATCTTCCTGTCGCGCAGATTCCTTCCCACATTGCCGGTAATAGTCCCTTCAGGAGTATCCGGAACCCCCCATACTATCGCAATATACCTTCGGTCGGTGGTCCTTTCATAAAACTGCCGTGATAACCTGTTGAGCGCAAGTTCATTCTTGGCCACAACCAGAATGCCTGAAGTGTTTTTATCGATCCTGTGCACCAGTCCCGGCCTAAGTTCTCCCGTACTGAAGAGAGGAAGGTCCCTGAAATGCCACATAAGGGCATTTACAAGGGTCCCCGTATAGTTTCCATAGGCCGGATGGACGACCATGCCGGGTTCCTTGTTCACCACAACGACATCATCATCTTCATATACTATATTGATTGGCAGGTTCTCAGGTATGAGCTCGATTTCCCTTGGAGGTGTCGGAAGAACTATCTGGACAATATCACCTGGTTTGACTCTGTAGTTTGGTCTGACCGACGAATTGTTGACAAGTATATTACCGGCATTCGCTGCATTCTGGATCCTGGTGCGTGAAGTGTTTTCAATTCTGGCGGAAAGATATTTGTCAATCCTCAGCAGCGATTGTCCGGGATCGACAATATACCTGTAATGCTCGAACAATTCCTGCTGATCGGTAAATTCTTCTTCAGCCATCCGGGTGCTATCTGTTTTTGACTAGTTTCACATGCCCCGCCGGCCTGCTGTTTATTGTTGCCATTACCGTGTAGATGCCGGCTTTAAGCATTGATACATCAATCCTTTCGCTGTAGGGCACTTTCATTACCTGCCGGCCCCAGAGATCGATAATGGTGATGTAGGCTGAACGGGAAAGCATAAGATCTTCTGATCCGATATTTATAAAATCATTTGCAGGATTGGGCCACAACCGTAATCCTGACTTTGTCTCTTCTGTGACCGTATCGTCAGAAGATGTTGTTTTGACAGGTTTTCCGGTAACTGGTCTTATCATCACGCTACCTGCTACCAGTGACTGATACCACTGTCCGTTGAGCCAGTAAAACTGCCTTCCTTTATGAGGTGTATTAACATCAAAGCCTGCGTTCAGAAATGTCTCCGACCGTTGTTTCCAGCCCACATAAAAAACATCATCAACCATTACTCCGTCGGGCAGGACATAGGTATAAAATCCGTTTATCCCTTCACCCTGTTCGACCATAATTCCTTCCATCGAATAAATGATGTCACCCGGCATATCATTATTATCATTCCATACAGCAATGTCGAACGACCTGAGGTTGCTGTTCAGATAGCTGTCGTTG
The DNA here is from genome assembly GCA_964611835.1 of uncultured Rikenellaceae bacterium. Classification (GTDB taxonomy): domain Bacteria; phylum Bacteroidota; class Bacteroidia; order Bacteroidales; family VadinHA17; genus LD21. Next base: position 2,684 of record CAZTDW010000026.1, read on the forward strand.
AAGCAGATGCTTACAGCACGGAGGGTATCCTGCATATAGGACTTGAACCTGTAAGCCACCATGGCATTCTTGGAACCAAGGCCGTTTATCCCGTAACCTCCTTCAGATGTGCCGTCGTCGAAAGCAAAGTAATTGCTGAAGACCTGATCATATTTTAATGTGTCATTTTCCTTGCGGTCAAATTCATCAGTTATAAGATAGCAGTTTATCCGGAAAAGTGCGGAATCGGTGGTGGTAGTGTTGAAGGTGTAAATCAATCCCGCGTTGTAGGCGACACTTGTCTGCGGATCGATATTCGTCGCTCCGGCTGAGAATGAATGGGCGGTAGTGCCCCTGTAAACATCAAAAATTGTAAAGTTTCGTGTTACGTTCCTCACAATAATGTCGTTGTTCCGGTACTGAACGGGTATTGAGGCTCCCATTTCCTGGAGGAAGACCTGCCTGAACTGCATCCATGGCATAGCTTCATGAGTCTTGAGTATTGATCTCAGGGGTGTGCGGAAAGCGACATCAGTAAGGGTTGTGTCTGCTTCGGTCCGGTTCCTGCCCAGATATATATAATCAATATGCCAGTGATCGCAGTTGCCGACGATGGAAGGCTCATTGAGGTTGGGATTCAGGCTGGCCCAGTTTACAAACCTGAACCTGAATCCGCTTCTGAGATACCTGGCATTGTCAATTCTGATCATCACAGGTTTGAATCTGTCCTGTTCGCTGCCTCCGGCCTTCCATACTGAATACCATATGGCTTCGGATGGTGCATAGAACTGAAGTGTCAGACTGTCTTTGTTTTCGGGGACATCAGCCAGTCCTCCCGGCTGATAGTAGAAACTGAGCCATATATTGTCTGATGCCCGGTAGTTGAGGTTTATCGGTTGAGAAGTAAGATGATCTGCTTCAAAGCCTGCAGGATTTGTTGTCTCATACAGCCGTCCCTCACTGTTGATGGCATCAAATGTTGCAACCCCTTGTGTGATCTGTTTATCTGTATATGTGTTGTTGATGAAGACATTGTCGTCACTCCATTTCCCGGGATCGGGAATATATGAGTCCTGGGAAAAGTCATCGATAAAAGGCAGCTCGACAATGTCCCCGTCTGCCTTGTTGGGAGACTGGTGCTTGTTGTCTTTTAACAGTGGATTTACCTGAAGACCGGTTACCAGTTCCTGGGCTTCACTGGTCAATGATACTGAAATCAGCAGGACGATATAGATGATCTTCTTTTTTATCATCTGTTTATTCTGACTGTCCTGAAAGCAATTCAGGGATGGTATCGTTCACAAATCGTGTTGAATCGTTGGGAAGCTTTGCCGAATCAACTGTCAGCCACAGGTACACGGATGAACCGAGCTGTATTGTGGCATCAATGTTAAATTCGGGATTCTGTTTATAGACAAAAGCCTTTGCAGAATCGTCGCCTGTCAGAATGGTATTGTCATAAATTGAAGTGACAAGAGTCAGCGATGCCCCAAGTATCGTGTTTTTGGCTGTTTCGAGATTCAGTCCGATAAGGTCTGGAACCTCTGTTCTCTGGTTGCTTAGTCCTTTACCCAGAACCAGGTCAATTACGGAGCCTTTCTGCAGTGAGTCGCCTTCCACAATCTCCTTTCCGTTGTACAACTGCTTGATCACCACATCTATTGATATATCGGGGATGTAAATAGGATTTCCCATTTTCAGGCCTGAGCTTTCAATAAGGGCAAGGGCCTGCCTCTTCGGCAGGTTAACAAGATTTGGAACAGCAACCATTTCGGGGTTGAAGGCGTTAATTGTCAGCATTATGTTCCTCCACTTTTTTACCCTGAAGCCGGGTTCGGGATTCTGTTCGGCAATGCAGCCCCGGGGAACTTCTGAAGTATAGACAGAGTCGATGATCTGAAACCTTAGTCTGCTCTTTTTTGCAAGCTTTACAGTCTGGTCACGCGTGAGTCCGTAAAAGTCGGGCACCGGCCTGCTCTGGCCGTGACGGGTGTAGAAATTCATCCAGATCAGGAGTATCATCACCGTGGCAACTATGATTACTGCAGCCAGTCCCAGATGTTTCAGGAATGCTTTGCTGAGGATAAAGTTTTTAAGACCCATACCGTGCCCTGATGTAAATTTATAACGCAAATGTAGTTATAAAATTATAAAGAGAATCCCTTTCAACCGGCGTGAATCCGGCATCGTTTATCAGCTTGCAGATCTCATCGGTAGACATTTCAGGATTTCTTTCCCCGGCACCTGCCATTGAGTATATCCGTGTTGTGTCATCAATTGTTCCGTCAAGGTCGTCGGTGCCAAAAGACAGGCTCAGCTGTGCAACCTCCTTCCCGGTCATAGGCCAGTATGCCTTCAGATGGGGAATGTTGTCGAAGTATATCCTGGCTACGGCATAATTCCTGAGATCTTCAACAATGCTTACCTCGCCCAGATGCGACATGGGATTATTCTCTTTCTTGTATTTCAGGGGTATGAATGCATTGAATCCTTTTGTTTTATCCTGTAAAAGGCGAAGCCTCTCCATGTGGTCGATCCGGTGGGCATATGTTTCCATATGGCCGTAAAGCATTGTGGCATTTGAAGGTATCCCTGTCTGGTGTGCAATCTCATGTATCTCAAGCCATTTTTCGGAGGATGTTTTTTCCGGACAGATAATTTTCCTTATTTGCCCGTCAAATATCTCGGCTCCGCCTCCTGGTATTGAATCAAGTCCATATTCCTTCAGCTGCCTGAGCCCGTCTTCAAGTGAGCATCCGTTCCTTCTGATCATGTAGTCGAGCTCAATGGCTGAAAATGCCTTCACATGGAGTTGTGGACGGTATTGCTTTATTTTCCTGATAAGTGTGCCATAATAATGAAGGTCGTAGTCAGGATGAACGCCACCGACAATATGAACTTCCATAACCGGTTTGCCATCAAATCTTTTTACCATCTCAAGCATCTGGTCATGACTGAATTCCCAGCTCTCCGGATGACCTGAAGGCTTGTGGTATGAGCAGAACCTGCAATTGTATATGCATTTATTTGTTGGTTCAATATGGAAATTCCTGATGAAGAATGCATTTTCACCATTTATTCTTCTTCTGACAATTCCTGCAAGCAAGCCCAGAAGCGGCAGTCCGGCTTTCTGGTAGAGAGTAAGTCCCTCCTCAGGGGAGATCCGTTTCCCCTCATCAATCTTCCCTGAGATTTTAAGCAGCTCAGGATCATTTATATATCTGCCGGGATCTATCATTCAGTTTTCAGATTCTGCAAAATTAGCAATTTCTTTCTCAGCCGCATGGAAGGCAGGACCATAAATTCGCAATTGAGAACAGGGAAGCAGGAACAAAAAAGGTGCCCTGTGCGGACACCTTCCTATTATATTAAAATAATAACTCAGCTTATTTCAATTTCAGTTCTGAAGAGACTGTCAGTCTTTTTCTGCCCTTTGCCCTGCGCGACGCCAGAACCCTTCTCCCGTTGGGTGTGGACATTCTTTCTCTGAAACCATGCTTGTTTGCTCTTTTCCTTCTCGATGGCTGAAATGTCCTTTTCATGACTGTTGTTGTTTTATTTTTTTAAGATAATTTGAGACCGCAAAAATAGTCATTTTTTTAATTTATGCAACGCCGGAATTCTTTTTGTACTTAAAACCGGGATATAAATGATCTTTTTTGTTTCAAAAAACGGCTCACTGAAGAATTCTTTTATTTCCCAGATTGTTGCATCTTTTCTGAAGGGGCTGATCTCTTCATCAATATCTCCTCCCTTGAGATATATGATCCCGTTTGCCAGACTATTTCTGCCTGTGGTACCGACATTTTTGCCGGCGAGTTTTACAAATCCCGGTATATCCATTACTGCCCTGCTTACTACAAAGTCAAATTTTCCTTTTTCTTCTTCGGCCCGCTTTCTTATGACAGTTACATTTTCAAGGCCGAGTTTTTCAACAACGGCATTGACAACTTTGGTCTTTTTTTCTATTGAATCAAGCAAAAAGAAGCGGGAATCATGAAACATTATTGCAAGCGGTATTCCTGGGAATCCGCCTCCTGTTCCGACATCCAGGATCCTGGTCCCTTCACTGAACCGGATTATTTTAGCAATTGACAGAGAATGCAGGACATGATGGATATAAAAGTTACCCATATCTTTGCGCGAGATAAGGTTTATCCTGCTGTTCCAGTATTCATATATTTCCCCTAGCTGCAGGAATCTGTCGGTCTGGGCCGCTGTTACAGAAGGAAAATATCGGGTTAATTCCCGGTCCACTATCTGTTGCCTGTTTTGATGAAAATATTATACAGCAGCGATTTGGCCCTGAAAAGCTGTGCTTTTACAGTTCCAATCGGAAGGTTCAGCTCCGAAGCGATTTCCTCGTACGAATATTCCTTGTAGTATCTTAGTTCGATCAGTTGCCGGTACCTGGGCTTCAGCTGGTTTACGATGCTTCGCAGGACTGCTATTTTCTGGTCGTTGATAAGGGCTTCTTCAGGGTCAGGTAGATCCGACTGGATATTCCTTGTAATCGAATCAAGATCGTCCTGGACCTGGTCGAGCGTGGATGGAGATGATTGTTTTTTCCTTATGAAATCGATGCAGTTGTTGGTGGCTATTTTGAACAGCCAGGTGCTGAAAGCAAATTCGGGGGTGTAAGATTCAAGATTCCGGAAAGCTTTACCGAAGGCTTCAATGGTCAGGTCTTCAGCATCCGAGACGTTGTTAACCATTTTCAGCAGCATGAAATAGATCGAATCGCGGTAACGGTTCATCAGAGTAGCAAAAGCCTTTTCATTTCCCTCCCTTGCCCGATCGACAAGTAGCAGGTCATTCTTTGCCTTTTCCGATAGTCCGTTTGTAATTACTTCCATTGGTTCTTTCCGTAACTCTGCAGATAGTTGCTCATGTAAAACGCTAAGTTCAGAAATGGGGAAAATATATCAAAAAATCCGGATAAGATAAATATTCCCGGTTCATTAAACCGTTTTGTGGCAAGTTTTATTGTGACGGACTGCAATATAAGCCTTGCTGCAAAAACTGCAACAGAATACTGCCACAGGTATAGCCGGGAGATAAGGATAATAAATGAAAGGTAAAATAATGTTCTTGTTGCCGGTTCAGTGAAAAGGATGATCCTGTCGCGGATTTTGTAATGGTTCGCGGTGGTAAGATGCCTCCTTTTCTGGCGGAAGAGTTCGGCAAATGATGAGGGTGGTACCGATCTTGTATGGGCTTCACTGCGTATTTCAACCGCAGTATTTTGCCTTCGGGCATACCTGTTGACGAACAGGTCGTCGTCTCCAGATATAAGGTGAGAATGTGATCCAAAGCCTTTGTTGTTGAAGAAAACCGAACGCCTGTAAGCCAGGTTGCGCCCTACTCCCATGTAAGGAATGCCTCGCAGCGCCATACCGGTGTACTGGAGGGCAATCATCATGGCATCGTACCGGATATACCTGTTAAGCATTCCTTTGCCGGCTTCATAACCTCCGTAACCGAGTACAAAATCAGTTTTTTCATCAAAATGCGATGCCATGCTTTCAACCCACCTGTCAGATACAGGATGGCAATCGGCATCGGTAAAAAGCAAAAGTTCATTCTTAGCTGCCTTTATGCCGATGAACTGGGCAAACTTCTTGTAGTGATTAAATTTTGGATCCCTGCTTATATCGCAGATCCTGAGATGCGGATACCGGGGAAGCAATTCCCCGAGAACACTATAAGAATTATCCTCGGAACAGTCATTTACAACGATCACTTCAAATCCGGGATAATCCTGCTCAAGGACAGAAGCGAGAAAATTCCTCAGATTATCCTCCTCATTCCTGGCGCAGATAATGATTGAGACGGGTTTATGATCATTTGAACCAATGACTTTCCGGTAGAGCCCCGCCTTAAGGTAAAAAAAAGCATAGAAAAATAACTGGATAGCAGCCGATGACAGAAATACAATAAAAATGATGTTGAAAATTAAGTTTTCCCGGATTAACATCTGGCTTCCAAATATTGACCGCAATATTAATAAGATAATCTGAATGCAAAAAGAGAGTTCAGAAATATCACTCATAAAACGATCAGCTGTTTCAAAAATTTTTGATATTAATTTTACCGGGCATGACTAATGAATTACCTTTGTCGTTCCAAAACAGCAGGATATTAATGTTTGAAGTACAAAGCAGGGATAAGGATACGAAGGCAAGGACAGGGGTTTTGAAGACCTCCCGGGGAGATATTCCGACACCTGTATTTATGCCGGTAGGTACTGCCGGTACGGTAAAGGGAATCCTGCAACAGGACCTTATTGAAGAAATAGGAGCGGAAATAATCCTGGGGAATACATATCATCTTTATCTGAGGCCGGGAACAGACATTCTGAAGGGCTGCCGCGGGCTTCATGAGTTCATGGGATGGAAGAAGCCCATACTAACCGACAGCGGAGGCTACCAGGTTTTTTCCCTTTCCGGAAACAGGAAGCTTACTGCGGAGGGTGCTATTTTCAGGTCACACATCGACGGATCAAAGCATTTATTCTCCCCTGAAAACACAATTGACATACAGCGGATCATAGGCGCTGATATCATTATGGCACTTGATGAGTGCGCCCCGTTTCCCTGCGATTACCGCTATGCAAAAAAGTCGGTGGAGCTCACTCATAACTGGCTCGACAGGGCAGTACTCAGATACAGGCAGACTGAACCCTTATGGGGTGCAGGCCAGGTTCTTTTCCCAATAGTTCAGGGCGGCACCTTTGACGACCTTAGAAGAATTTCGGCCGAAAAGGTCGCATCAGTCTCGCTTCCGGGTAATGCTATCGGCGGACTTTCAGTAGGGGAACCGGCTGAGGAGATGTACAGGATAATAGAAATCGTAAATGAGATCCTGCCCGAAGATAAACCACGATACCTGATGGGTGTGGGAACTCCGGTGAACATCCTTGAGGCAATTGAAAGAGGGATTGATATGTTTGATTGCGTGATGCCTACGCGTAACGGCAGGAATGGCATGCTCTTCACGGGAGAGGGTGTGATCAATATCAGAAACCGCAAGTGGACAGATGATTTCAGCCCAATCGACAGCAATGGACCAAGCCGGATCAGCAGGCATTATTCAAAAGCTTATCTTCGCCATCTGGTTATTTCGGGAGAGATCCTTGGAGCACAGATCGCGAGCATACATAATCTTGCCTTTTATATGACACTGGTGAGGGAGGCAAGGAAGAAAATTGAAGAAGGCAATTTCAGAAAATGGAAGGACGCAATGATAAAAAAACTATCGGTACGGTTATAGAATTCCTTAGTATAAAAATAATCGACCGCTATATTATCAGGAAGTTCCTGGGGACCTTCTTCTTTTGCCTTTTCCTGATAATTACGATCGCAGTCGTCTTTGATTTTGCCGAGAAGATTGACAATTTCATGGAAAGGGAGGCACCGGCCCGCGCCATAATTTTCGACTATTACATGAATTATATTCCGTATTTCTCCACACTGTTCTCTCCTCTGTTTGTGTTTATAGCGGTTATCTTCTTTACCTCCAAAATGGCTGCAAATACGGAAATCATTGCCATCCTCAACAGCGGAATGAGTTTCAGGCGGATGATGTATCCATATTTCCTCGCATCGTTCGTAATTGCTGTTTTCATTTTCCTGATGACCAATTTTGTAATTCCGCAGACAAATTCCAAACGAATGGTTTTTGAAGACAGATATTACAGGTCTTCAGCGCGAAGAATGCCTGTCATGAACATTCACAGGCAGGTATTCAGGAATGTGTATATATACCTTGAGTCGTTCAACCCGATAAGCCTTTCTGGCCGGAACTTTACAATTGAACAGTTTGATGATTCGGGCAGGCTGCAGTCAAAGCTGAACGGAAACATGGTCAGATATGATACGGCATCGAACAAATGGAGTGTAATGACATATTACATAAGGAAAATTGACGGGAAAGAAGAAACAATACTGAAAGGTGAAAAGATCGATACAGCCCTTACAATAAAACCTAATGATTTTTCGAGGGTGCCGGGATTTGAAGGGACGATGACCTACAGGGAGCTGAATGATTATATCGACCAGCTTCATCTTCAGGGATCAGATGAGCTTAAAGTGTTTCTTATCGAAAAGCACAAGCGGATCGCAAACCCTTTTGCCGTTTTCATTTTAACTCTGATAGGCGTTTCCCTATCTTCACGCAAGGTCAGGGGAGGGATCGGAATGAATATAGGGATTGGCCTCGGGCTTAGCTTTTCGTATATCCTCTTCATGCAGTTTGCATCACAGTTCTCAATAAAAGGGAACCTCGAGCCCATGCTGGCTATGTGGATCCCGAATATTCTGTACGCTGTGGTTGCTTTCTTTCTATACAGGGTGGCTCCCAAGTGATGACGATCTTGTGTCCTCAATCATGTTACTGTTTGATATTGTGTGGTTTAATATTAGTGGTCGGCTGACATTTAGCTGCTGACCGAAATAAAAGATCATTCGTCATAAGAAATCTGACAGTAACCTATTATTATTGTACCTTGTTTTTAGATGCCGGAAGTGATTGCCGGCAATAAATCAAAATTCAGATTTTATGGCAGTAGAAAAGAAGATCAGGGAGCTTCAGGAGAAGCGCAAAAAGGTACTCCTGGGCGGAGGCGAGCAGGCCATTGAGAAGCAGAAAGCCATGGGAAAGCGTACCGCAAGGGAGCGTATCATGGCACTTCTCGACAAAAATTCCTTCAATGAATATGATCTGTTCGTGGAACATGATGCACGTGATTTTGATATGGGAAATAAATCTCTTCCCAGTGATGGCGTGATAATAGGTTCAGGGACCATCTACGGGGCACCTGTTGCTGTTTTTGCCCAGGATTTCACCGTGGCCGGAGGATCCCTTGGACTGATGCATTCGAGGAAGATAACCAAGATCATGGATCATGCCCTGAAGATGAGGATGCCGCTCATCGGTATCAATGATTCGGGAGGAGCGAGGATTCAGGAGGGAGTCAATTCTCTTGCAGGATACGGGGAGATATTCTTCCGGAACACGATCTCAAGCGGGGTAATCCCTCAGATATCAGTTATCCTTGGCCCTTGTGCCGGCGGCGCTGTATATTCCCCTGCCCTTACTGATTTCGTTTTTGTGGTTGACAGCATATCCAAGATGTTCATCACCGGTCCGGAAGTAATTAAGACCGTCCTTGGTGAAGAGATCTCGATGGAGGAACTTGGCGGGGCAAGGGTGCACAGCGAGATTACCGGCAATGCGCATTTTTTTGCCAGAAGCGAAGATGAGTGCTTTGACCAGATAAAGAAACTGATAACCTTCATCCCCTGGAACAACGGCAGGAAAGCAAAGGCTTTTGAGCCTTATGAACCACTCGGTGAATACGACCTTGAAAGAATTGTTCCGGACGATCCCACACTTCCATATGATGTCAAGGATGTCATCAGGGCGATCGTTGACAAATCCGATTTCTTTGAGGTCATGGAGCTTTATGCAAAGAACATTGTGATAGGATTCGGACGGATGGGAGGCCGTACTACAGGATTTGTTGCAAATCAGCCTCTTGAGATGGCAGGAGTTCTCGATGTTGATTCATCCGACAAGGCTGCAAGGTTTATCCGTTATTGTGACGCTTTCAATATACCGATCATTACGCTGGTAGATCTTCCCGGATATCTTCCGGGCGTTGACCAGGAACATGCCGGTGTGATAAGGCATGGGGCAAAAGTATTATATGCATACAGCGAAGCTACAGTTCCCAAACTGACGGTTATACTCCGGAAAGCTTACGGAGGAGGATATATTGCCATGAGTTCGCGCCATCTCAGGGCCGATTTCGTTTTCGCCTGGCCTACGGCAGAGATAGCCGTCATGGGCCCTGAAGGTGCTGCCAATATCATCTTCAGAAAAGAGATAACGTCATCGGATGATCCTGACGGTACACGAAAACAGAAAGTTGAAGAATATAAGGCGAAGTTCGCAAATCCATACGTTGCTGCATCGAGAGGATACGTTGATGCGGTCATTGAACCATCGGAGACAAGGAAGTTCCTGATGCATGCAATTCAGGTTTCCGAGAATAAGGTTGTTAACCTGCCTGATAAAAAGCATGGACTGCCGCCATTCTGATAAATTTTTGCATTCACATGAAACCCACATGATTGATCAAGCTCAAACACGAATGAATATTTTTTTTCAACCGAACCCGACTTTGTCGGGTGAGCTCGACGCAGTCAATCATGTGTGGTTCCATCCTACCCTTGAAAATAAATTATATACGGATGAAAAAAGCTATGGATACAGATGATAGCCTGGGGATACTTAATATCAACTCGACCAGGTATAAAACCAGACTGAGTGCCAGGTTCCTGAACAGAAAACCCTACAAGCCTTCAGATCCCAAACTTATATACAGCTTTATTCCCGGGACCATACTTGAGATACTGGTCAGGGAGGGGCAGAAAGTGCAAAAGGGGGATGAGCTGTTAATCCTTGAGGCCATGAAGATGCAGAATAAGCTTAAGTGCCCGGCCGATGGGAAAATTAAGAAGATAGAGGTGAAAGAGGGTGAAAAAGTGTCAAAAGGGTCAGTTCTGATAGTACTGAAATAAGCCAGTATAGAATTCTTTTTGCTGCGATCAGGATTATTCTGATTCGTCAATTTTGCCGGCCCGGGCTATAGAACACCATTATAGATTACATAATCCTTCAGAATGACAGGAACGGCAGGCTTGGTTGCAAAGATGCCGTAAACCGTTGATCCGCTCCCAGACATTGAGCTGAAAAGTGCTCCATGGTTATAGAGGACTCTTTTGATTATTCCAATCTGCGGGTATTTTTCAAATACAGTATTCTCAAAGTCGTTGAATATATGGAATTTCCATTCTGCAACAGGATAATGAATCAGATCGGAAAGGCTTACGCCGGAAGCTGAAGGCACGCAGTTCATATACGCCTCTTTTGTGCTTACACCGATCCCGGGATTTACAAGCAGAATATGCAGTCCTTCAAGCACCGGATCCACCTGTTTCAGTTTTTCGCCCCTTCCTGTTGCATAAGCAGGCAGGCAATCGATGAAAAACGGACAGTCACTTCCCAGTTCAAGTGCAAGGGTTTTAAGTTCCTTCTCACTTAATGCCAGTTCGAATATCCTGTTCATTGATTTCAGCGCGTGGGCTGCATCTGATGATCCTCCTCCAAGTCCGGCACCGGCAGGGATCATCTTGTGAAGATGGATTCTCAGCGGTGGGAGACTGTATGATTCTTTCAGTTTCTCAACCGCCTTTACTACCAGGTTATTATCCTGCTCTCCGTCAAGCCTGACCCCGGAAAGTGTAAAAATATCCCCTCCCTGACCATCACCGTTTATCGCCAGTTCGAGAATATCGCACAGGCCTACGGGATAAAAAACGGTTTCTATATCATGAAAACCGTCAGGTCTCCGGGCAGTAATCCTCAATCCCAGGTTTATCTTTGCTTTTGGAAAAATGACCATTTCAGGATATTTACTACAAAAATACCATATGGTTTGGAATATAAGGTATAACCTTTATTTTTTTGCTTTTCAACAAGTTTTTAACACAAAAATGTTTGTAAGAAAAAATTGAGTTACGGGTAATTGAATATTGTAATTTCTACCTTTGGACTACCCCGAAAGCAATTTTCTGGAGCCATCCAAGTATTTATTAATCAGCAGAATAATATTAATGGCAAAACAAAAAACCGTTCCCAGGCCTGTAATTTCCCTACCCGATTTTGGGCGGGTCCCGCCTCAGGCTATTGACATGGAGGAAGCGGTTCTCGGCGCTATCATGCTTGAAAAGGAAGCAGTTATAACGATCCTTGATATTCTGAGGCCTGAGAGCTTCTACAAGGAAGCGCACCAGAAAATCTTCAAGGCTGTGTCTGATTTGTCGATGAGGGAGTATCCTGTCGACCTGTACACAGTGACTGAGGAATTAAGGGCTACAAATGAGCTGGAAAGCGTTGGTGGGCCGGTATATCTCACTCAGCTCACATCAAAAGTGGTGTCGGCCGCGCATGTGGATTTTCATGCAAGGATCGTGGCTCAAAAGTATATTCAGCGCGAACTTATTCGGGTATCGACAGAGATCCAGGCACGCTCGTTTGATGATTCATACGACGTGACAGACCTTCTCGACTATTCCGAAAATGCGCTTTTCCAGATTGCGGAGGGGAACATCAAGCGCGAAGTATCACCGATAAACATGGTGATAAAGGAAGCAATAAGGGAGATAGAGGAAGCCGGAAAGAGGGAGGATGCCCTTGTGGGAACACCTTCAGGATTTACAAAGCTTGACAGGCTTACCTCAGGATGGCAGAAATCGGAACTTGTCATTATTGCCGCGCGCCCGTCGATGGGAAAAACCGCATTTGCCCTGTCGATGGCAAGGAACATGGCAATTGACCATGGCAAGAAAGTGGCCATATTTTCATGTGAGATGTCATCAATACAGCTGGTTAACAGGCTTATAATCGCTGAAACGGATATTCCGGGAGAGAAGATAAAGAACGGCCGTCTTTCGGAGGAGGAATGGAAGCAGCTCGATACCAGGATAAAAAAGCTGGTTCAGGCTCCGATCTTCATTGATGATACTCCTGCCATTTCAATCTTTGAACTAAGGGCAAAATGCCGGCGGCTTATGGCTCAGCAGAAACTTGATATAGTGATAGTGGATTACCTTCAGCTTATGTCGGGTCCGGATAATGCAGGAAGCAGGGAACAGGAGGTAAGCAACATCTCAAGATCGCTTAAAAGCATAGCCAAGGAGCTTAATGTTCCGATACTCGCTCTTTCGCAGCTTAACCGTTCGGTGGAGATGAGAGGCGGATCAAAGCGCCCCCTTCTTTCCGACCTGCGTGAGTCGGGTGCAATAGAGCAGGATGCAGATATGGTTGTTTTTATACACCGTCAGGAGAAATTCGGAATGCTTACATTTGAAGACGGCTCCTCAACCAAAGGTATTGCCGAGATCATACTTGCCAAAAACAGGAACGGCCCCGTTGATGATGTCAGGCTCAGGTTCCGTGAGGAGAAGGCTCAGTTTGTTGATATTGAAGAGTTTGAATCTGATATTCTGGCAGATGTAAGAGAAGGCTCGCAAAGCTTTGTTATCGGGTCGAAGATGAATCACGACAATAATCTCAAGCGTCCTCACAATGACTTTGACCATGAGGCCGATCTGCTGAACGAACCTCCATTCATATAAATGGATATAGTGCAGCCTTTTTAATCTGCTCATCAGTTAAACCGGAAGGATATTTTTATTCCCGTGAACCGGTACCTGAAGTCATCGAATCCGACATACACTCCCAGTTCAGCAATCAGGAAAATCTCGCTCAGGCTGTAGCCTATTTCAGTATAGCTGTTGTTGTAGCGCGATCCGAGGAATGAGAAAATCAGGTTTTCCCTTATAAGGGTCCTGTTCAGTCCCGGCAGGTATTTGACCAGAAGATATGGTGAAGTATATTTCACATGAGCTTCGGCAAAGAATTCGGGTGTGCTCAGGGTATAATACCTGGGGACCATGAAGGCATCATCATGATTATAAACCAGAAGCGGGAAAGTCTGACTGTTAAAATGGAAGAAATCAAAGAATGAAATTCCCCTGTTGTCGGTGTATCCTCCTGTCCTGATCATCCAGTTAAGTTCCCTGAATGCACCGGGATCAAGCTTCTGGGATACTTCAATCTTCAGCATGTCGAAATGTGAATAATTTCCGCCAGTGAAAGGATCAGTATTCATCAGGTGTTTCCAGTCGAACCTGAATGTAGGCCAACTCGAGCCTTCAGGCACCTTGTTGCCATTGCTGATCCTGTATTTCTGATATGGCACAACCGTAATATTTGCTGAGAAACTGACCTGTACCTGGTCGTTGAATGGTTGTAAGGAAGTTCCTTCTCCGTCAAGATATATGTTATCGGGCACATTGTCGGTGTACTCGCGTGAAGACCTGAAGAGAGTGAAATCAGTTGTATTCTCAAGTACCCTGCGGTCGTCAATGCCCGAGCTCAGCTCAATGTTAAGGCCGTTTTTCACTTCAAAACCGAAGCCAAGATTAAGGTAACGGCTGTCATAAAGTTTCAGATAGTTCTTCTTCAGCAGCAGTGAGGTTGCACTGTTCAGCAGAGGATTGATCCCCCCGCCGGTGCTTATGTCCCTGCTTGTGGTGCCCGACTGCAGGAAGATCCTGACAGGTTTCATCCCTCCGGAATTAATGTTGATGTTGGCCCTTCCCATAAGTTTTTCACGGCTGAAGGCATACCTTATTTCAGGGTACAGGGAGAAGCTCCATTTCTTGCTGAACTCCTTTGTCATCCTCAGGTCGGTTCCCAGGATAAATCCATCAACAGTATTAAAGCTGAAGCATCTGGGATTTATCAGGCCACCCCCTGAAAAACGCCATCCCTTGCTGTCTGACCAGGTGTGACCAAAAGCAATATGCTTGAGGTCTTGTGCAAAGCGACTCTTCTTTTTTTGTTCTGTAACAACAGACGAGTCTCTTACTGCCTGTCTTAACCTGCCGGTATTCGGTTTTGTGCCCAGGGTCTTTATTTCAGCCTCTGAAAGAGGGATTGGCCTGATCCCGGCCCAGAATGCACTGTCTTTTTTGCCGGCATCTTTCTCAATAACAAATTGCGTCTTCTCCTTTATTTCAAGAGTTTTCAGCATGGTGTCCTTTAGACTTTCGGCCGATTCCCTGTTCATCAGGTCGGCGAGCCTTATCATATCGCGGTTCGACATTTCTTCCTTCTGAAGGATCTCCTCGATTCTTTTCCGGGTTTTTGTCATCATCGTGTCGGGAACACTGGCATTTTCAGTGTATCCTCCCGTAAGGGGGTCAGGCTTTTTCAGGGATGTGTTTGCTTCGACACTTAAATATTTTACGGAACTTCTGTAATAGACGTCGGCTCTGAAACCCATAATCCCGAGATTCATTTCAAAATAATGACTCACCGGCATCCATATTTCATCCTGGACAGGGATATGAACCTCTTTGATGTGGATCTTACCTGCCATATTTTCATTTGTCAGGTCCACGCTGTGCAGACACCATACATCATCAACAATATAAATAATCCCTTCGAAAAGCTGCGGACTTTTATGCTTCGGGGTCACCTCGATCTTGCTCACACTGTTTTCGCCCTGGAGTGAAGCCCCCAGATAACGGAACCGGTAGTATGAGAATGCCGAAGGAGACAATGGAGATATTGCCATCTGAGCGATCACCGGCTGATAGAAACTTGCTTTGATGTAGTCCATCGGTGATATCTCGTCTCCCTGATCGGGGAAATTGGAGTTGAATGATACAACCCTCTGAACATAATTGTCGGGAGCTTTGAAATCAATCTCATTGAATGATTCAAGAAAGTAGGAATCTCCCTCCTTTATGGTGACTGACATTTCAGAGGAATGTGGCGGTCTTTTTCCGGACTCCATTTTGAGCGATCTCTGGACTATTCTGGGTATTTTCTTGACATTCAGGTTCCCTTTGAGATATACTTCTGCCTTGTACCGATTTACATGGTTCAGATGATACGGGGCCAGTCCGATCACCCTTCTCATTATGTAATATGCCGGATCCTCGCCTTTTTCGGTGATCAGCACTTCCGGAATCTGATAGTATTGTTCGGAAAGCACCACATCCTTTACCAAGGTATCTCCCTTTATTATTATTTCGGACATGAAAGGTTCAAAGCCAAGGCTCTGGTAAATGACTGTGTGCCTGCCGTCAGGCAGCCTGATCTCATAATCGCCTTTCGGATTGGAGGTCGTTCCGTGCTTTAATTCCTGAAAGAAAACTGTGGCATACTGAACAGGCTCGCCCGATCTGTCAGTGATCCTCCCCTTAAGCATCTGGGCACAGATTGAACCGTAAGATATTGCAATCATGGTGAATGCAACAATAATCCTCCTTTCAAACAACATAAAGCCTTTGATATTGTGATTCATGACTTCCTGCCGGCAACTACTATTACTATTTCTCCTTTTGGCGTTTTTGCCTTGAAATGTTCGGCAAGATACGATAGTGAGCCTCGTACATTTTCTTCATGGATCTTGGTCAGTTCACGTGAGACTGAAGCCTCCCGCTCCGCACCGAAATATAATGCCAGATCGCAAAGCGTTTTTACGACTCTGTATGGGGATTCGTAAAATATCATAGTCCTTGGTTCCTGTGCCAGCGCCTCAATTTTCTTATTTCTTCCCTTTTTTGGTGGGAGAAACCCTTCAAAGGAGAACCTGTCGCAGGGCAGTCCTGAATTTACAAGCGAGGGGATGAGGGCAGTAGGACCCGGGAGAGATTCCACAATGATACCCTTTTCAATGCACTTTCTTACCAGGAGAAATCCGGGATCGGAGATACCCGGGGTTCCGGCATCGCTGATAAGTGCAATGGTCATTCCTGATAATATCTTTTCACTTATTGCCTCCACGCTCCTGTGTTCATTGAACATGTGATGCGATTGGAGAGGCGTCCTGATATGATAGGCTGTCAGAAGCTTCCCCGCCTGTCTGGTGTCTTCAGCAAGGATAAGGTCAACCTCCCTTAGAACTTCCACAGCCCTGTATGTTATATCCTTAAGATTGCCTATCGGGGTTGGGACCAGGATAAGTTTACTCATTGGAAGGGAACTTACGTTTCAGTATACTTATGAACATTTTGAAAGCTTCATTTTCCCTTTTTTCTCCGGCCCAGGTCATTATGATGGCTTTTGCATCGTCGAGGCATCCGGCTGATTCAAGTTTTAAAAGCACCTGATGATATGATTCCTGGTCACCGTTAAATATTTCCTTTATAAAAAGATATTTGTCGTTGATCCCGATAGCCTCTGAAAGAGTGGAGACAGGCTTGGTTTTTATCAATTCCAGCACATCATCGTCATGCTTCATGCTTCCCAGCTTCTCATTGAAACTCTCAGGCCTGTTGGCAAACTGATCGGCAATTATTGTAAATTCAGCAGCTTTTGGAATGCCTGCCGGTTTTGGTTCGGCGGCAATCCTAAGACCTGCTGAAAAATCTGTCGGTGGACGGGTTTCCGTTATAACGGGTTCATGGACTTCAGGCACAGGAGCCGGAATTTCAACCGTTCTGATCATTTCTTCTGCAACTGGTTCTTCCTTTCCTGCCGGAGATTCTTCCTTTATTGGTGCAGATTCTTTCTTTCTTTCCGTATATTCTTCTTTTCCAAATGATATTTCTTCCTTACCGGCTGATGTTCCTTCCTTCCCTGCCTGAGATTCCTCCTTAACTTCAGGTTTATCATGTTTTGGTGCCACAGGAAACAAATCATTATCCCTGAGGAAAGAGACTATCTCGATCACGCTTCTGCACTTTGATTTTGCAAGCTCAATTTCAATGGCTGGAATCCCCTTATATTGCTTGAGATCATCGACAATTTCCCGTATGTCGTTCAGGTCTTTGATTACTATATCAATAGTGCCCTTTAAATCCATGCTTTTTACAGTTATTTTAATAAACCATTTTCCTTACTTTGCAAAAGTAAGTATTATTCCCTAAGTCATAACGTATTTAAATTACATTTAGCATCCGGGAAGAAGTAAACAGATATGGAATTTCTAGAAAATTCAGTAAGGATGAACGGCAGACGGGGATCGGTTGAGGTTATTACCGGTTCAATGTTTTCCGGGAAAACCGAGGAACTGATCAGGAGGCTTCGGAGGGCTCAGTTTGCAGGATTAAAGGTTGAAATCTTTAAACCCTCGCTTGACAAACGGTACTCCGACACAAGGGTCGTTTCGCACGATGAGAAATCAATCGTTTCAACCCCTGTCGATAATGCTTCATCAATACTTCTGCTTGCAAGCGACGTTGATGTTATCGGGATAGACGAGGCTCAGTTTTTTGACGGATCAATTGTTGATGTGTGCAACACTCTGGCCAACAATGGGGTGAGAGTTATTGTGGCGGGTCTCGACATGGATTTTATGGGAAATCCCTTTGGCCCGATGCCGGGGCTCCTGGCAATAGCCGAATACGTTACAAAGGTCCATGCAATATGCATGAGGTGCGGAAACCTGGCACAGTACTCATTCAGGAAATCAGAAGAGGCGCAGGTGGTGCTGCTTGGTGAAAAGGACAAATATGAGCCTCTCTGCAGGAATTGTTATAATCAAGGTCTGAAAAAAAGCTAAGGTGTTCAGCATTTCCTCATCAGATATAGCACGAATAACCGGCGGCACTCTTTACGGTCCGGCGGGCAACACTATAAGCGAGTTGTCGATCGACAGCAGACAGATAAACTTTACTGAAGAAGTCGCTTTCATAGCCATTAACGGTAAAAATCATGACGGTCACCTGTTCATTGAATCACTGTTCAGGAAGGGGATAAGGGTATTTATTGTGAGCAGGCTGCCCGACAACATTAACAATTATTCCGAAGCCTCATTCATACTGCTTGAGGATACCGTGGATGCTCTTCAAAAGCTGGCTGCCTTTAAAAGATCCCGATACAGTTTTCCGGTAATAGCGGTAACCGGCAGCACGGGCAAAACAATAGTCAAAGAATGGCTTGCCGATATACTGGGACGCTCTGCTGCTGTGGTGAGAAGCCCCAGAAGCTATAACTCTCAGATCGGAGTGCCTCTTTCTGTCTGGAAAATGGACGAAAAGTACAGTTACGGGATCTTTGAAGCCGGAATTTCAATGCCCGGAGAAATGGAGAAACTCTCCGGAATAATCCGTCCCGATATAGGTATCATTACAAATATTGGAGAAGCACATAGCAGAAATTTCAGCGACGACAGGACAAAAGCCCTTGAAAAGCTCAGGCTGTTCACCGGTTGTTCCATGGTAATCTGGTGTGCTGACTATGAACTAATCAGCGAACTTATTTATAAGGATAAAGACCTTTCCGGGAAAAAGCTTGTCGGATGGTCATTCCGGGATGAAGGAGCAACTGTATTTGTGAGGACCAAAAATCCAGGTAACGGCCGTACCTCCCTTGAGATCACATATGAAGGGGCCACGGAGATTTTTGAGATCCCCTTCACCGACCGTGCTTCGGTCGAAAATGCGGCAGCTGTTGCCACCGCCTGCCTTGCAATGGGAATTGACCGCCCGATAATAGGAAAGGGCCTTTCGGAACTCACCCCGGTAGCCATGAGGATGGAGATAAAAAACGGAATAAACAACTGCATCCTTATAGAGGACTATTATAATTCGGATCCGGGTTCCCTTGGGATGGCACTCGAGTTCATGAAATCGCAGAACGGCAGAATCTCAACCCTTATCCTTTCGGATTTTGTTCAAAGCAGCCGCAACGAAGAGGATCTTTACAGGGAGATCGCTGACCTGGTAAGGAAAACGGGAATAGACAGGTTCATAGGCATTGGTCCCGCGCTCATGCGATGCAGCAGGATGTTTGAATCCGGTTCGGGATTTTATATATCGACAGGTGATTTTGCAAGCCGGTTCAACAGCCATGATTTCAGGGATTCAGTGATCCTTATCAAGGGTGCCAGGATCTTTGAACTGGAGAAGATCGCCAGGCTTCTGGAACAGCAGGCACACATAACGGTACTCGAAGTCAATCTCGATATCATCGCCCATAATCTTAATGAAATAAGACGATTGCTTGACCGGGAGACAAGGATAATGGCAATGGTGAAAGCATTTGCCTATGGTTCGGGATCTGCCGAGATCGCCGGACTTCTTGAATACAACAGGGTAAGCTATCTTGCAGTAGCCTATACCGATGAGGGTGTTGAACTGAGGAATGCAGGAGTTTCGCTTCCGGTCATGGTAATGAACCCTGACCCCTCATCTTATGACATTATGATCAGACACAATCTTGAACCTGAAATATTCAGCTTTTCATCACTTGAGAAATTCAGGGAATCAGCCACAAGGCACGGCCTCTGCCAGTATCCCGTTCACATTAAAATAGATACAGGCATGCATCGGCTTGGTTTCCTGCCTTCAGAGACAGACCTACTGGCAATGGCCTTAAAGGAAGCAGACTGTGTGAAGGCAGCCTCTGTTTTTTCCCATCTTGCCGGATCTGAAAGCCCTGAACTGGACGGATTTACTCACCATCAGGCACGGGTCTTTGAGGAAGTCTCGGGCAGGATACGGGCGGCCCTTGGCTATTCCTTCCTCAGGCATCTGCTGAATACTTCAGGGATCATCAGATTCCCTCAATACCAGTATGAAATGGTAAGGCCGGGCATCGGCATTTACGGGGCCGGAGGTTTTGAAGGTATCGATCTGAGGCCTGCCGGCAGGTTCAGGACAGAGATCTCACAGGTGAAAGTAATTCCTCCAGGTGAGCCCGTAGGATATGGGTGCGCATCTGTCTCAGATTACGGAAGAACTATTGCAATCCTTCCGGTTGGATATGCGGATGGATTAAACAGAAGGCTGGGTAACGGGAAAGGAGTTGTTTTTATCAAAGGCAGGAGATATCCGTTGACCGGAAATATTTGCATGGACATGTGCATGGCCGACATCACAGGTTCCGATATCAGGGAAGGCGATGAAGCAGAAATTTTTGGCGGCAATATAAGCATCTCTGAAATTGCGGGGCTTTGCGGCACAATCCCCTATGAGATCCTCACATCAATACCAGGCAGGGTAAAAAGAGTCTTTTACAGGGAATAGAAATATGATCACTGGCCGGAATGGCTAATTTCTTCAAGCTTTACAGCATCGCGTATTATGATCCTTTTCCCCTTTATATCCAGGATTTTTTCTGCCTCAAAATTGGAAAGAGTCCTGATGGCATTTGATGTTGTCATATTTGAAAGATGGGCAATATCCTCCCTTGGAAGGATAGCCCTCAGGGTTCTGCCGTCGGCTTCAAGTCCGTAAGTATCGCGTATCAGGATAAGAGATTCCGCGAGCCTTCCTCTTACATGTTTCTGGGTAAGCGAAACAAGCCTGTTGTTTGTAAACGTAAGGTCATCTGAAATCAGTTTCATGAATCTCAGAGCCAGGTCGCCGTTTTGCCTGAGCAGCCTCACCAGGGAAGTTTTTTCAATGACAACTACTGCTGTTTCTTCAAAAGTCCTGCAAGAAAAAGGACTATGGTTTTCTGAAAATAGAGAATTGTAAATGATTACCGCCGGGGGTTTCAGCAGCTTTATTATCTGTTCCCTGCCTCCAACACCGGTCCTGAATAATTTGGCCCTGCCGGAAACCATTATAAGCAGGCCGCGGGTCTTATCACCTTCCCTGATCACATACTCCCTTTTTCTGAAGCAAATATAAGAATGAGTGCTGTCGAGGAGTTTCCTGGCTTCATAATCAATACCCCTGAAGAAGGATAAGTTTCCTTCGATGCATAATTCTATATATGGATTGCTGTACTGCATTTCAATATCTGGCTACAATCGGCATTTTCCTGCCATCGCCGAAAGCTTTTGATGAGATCCGCAATACAGGCGGAGCCTGATAACGCTTGTATTCGTTTATATTGATCATCCTGATCACTTTCTCAACAACTTCACGGCTGAATCCCTCTGTCTTGATCTCATTTGCCGGTTTCTGAAGTTCAATGTACTGGTAAAGTATTGAATCGAGAATAACATATTCCGGCAGGGAATCCGTATCAAGCTGATCAGGCCTGAGTTCAGCTGAGGGTGGTTTTTTTATGATGCTTTCAGGAATTATTTCACCGTTTCTGTTTATATACGCTGCAAGTCTGTAGACATCAGACTTGTAAACGTCTCCTATCACTGACAATCCTCCTGCCATATCGCCGTAAAGTGTTCCGTAGCCTACTGCGGCTTCACTCTTGTTTGAAGTGTTCAGGAGAATGTATCTGAACTTGTTGGAATAAGCCATGAGAAGGATTGCCCTTATCCTTGCCTGTATGTTTTCTTCGGTTACATCGCTCTTCAAATCCCTGAAAGGTTTCTCCAGAGCTCTTTCGAAAGCGCAGAATGGTTCTTCGATGCTTACAAGCTCGTATTTTATTCTCAGTTTTTCAGCCAGAACCACAGAATCCTTAACTGAGCTTTCCGACGAGTAGCGTGATGGCATCAGCAGGGCCATCACATTTTCCCTGCCAAGTGCTTCTGCGGCCAGACAGACGCATACTGCCGAATCGATCCCTCCCGAGAGGCCGAGGATAGCCTTTTTAAACCCTGTCTTTGAGAAATAATCGCGGATCCCGGTAACTATGGCTTTGTGAATCAGAGCGACGGATTCGGGATTGTTTATTACCGGCAGATCCTGCTCTTTGTCAATTTCATCAAGTTCGAATGTCTCAACCGCCTCTTCAAAATAACCCAGCTGCCGAAAAATTTGTCCCTTGCTATTTACAGCAACCGAAGCTCCGTCAAATATCAGTTCGGTATTTGCACCTGTCTGGTTGACTGAAATGACCGGAATTCCGTATTTAATTGCCTTGGAAACGAAAATATTCCTTTTGGCTTCAACCTTTCTGTATGAAAACGGAGAGGCGGATATGTTTATAATGACGTCAGGATTGAATACTGACAGTTCTTCCATGGGAGAGATTGTATAAAGCCTCGATTTCTCGAACCTGTTGTCGAAAGATTGTTCATCCCAGAGGTCCTCGCAGATAGTTAAGGCAATATTGATCCCTTTGAAGCGGAAGGTCGAGAATTCCCTTTCAGGTTCGAAATATCTGTATTCATCAAATATGTCATAGGTAGGCAGAAGCGATTTGTTGGCAGAAAATATTATTTTGCCCTCCGACAGGATCAATGCTGAGTTGTGAAGTTTCTTGCCTTCCGGCCTTGTGTTGTAAACGGGAGTGCCCACGATTGCGGCAATGCCCTTGCAAAAGCATGCTATTTCATCGACGGTCCTGTTGCACTTCTCTATGAAATCTATCCTGTCAAGCAGGTCAAGGGGAGGATATCCGGGCACGCAGAGCTCAGAGAAAACAACCAGGTCGGAACCGGCTTTTCTGGCTTCATCTATTGCATTGAATATAAGGTTTTTATTCTTTTCAAAATTACCGATATGATAATTCAGCTGTGCGATGGAAATCTTCATGTTTTTACTATCTCCCGGATAAAACTTCGTATTATATTGGATAAATGCTGAGTCTCATGCTGAAGTATTTTGTAACTCCAAAAATATAAAATAATAAGAGATGTTATTATCCGTTCATAATTGCTGAAGAATAATTTAAAGTGCCTATTTTTGGTCCCGGAAAATGTTACAATGAAACCCGCATGTATTGCATACATGAACATGTATTTATATAATTCTCAAACATGTGGGTTCCATCAGACCATTAAAATAACAATTATATACTGATGAAATACCAAGCACTGTTATCAGTTTTCATTTTTGCATTATTGGCGGTAATGCCGTCGTGCAGGAAAAACCAGTATAAGGTAAGGATTTCAAATCCAAAGCCTGCTATTGAGATAAAACGTCTCGAACAGGATCTGTTCACTCTTGATCCCGAGTCTGTCGTTTCAAAGGTTCCGGAGCTGAAGCAAAAGTACACTGGTTTTCTGCAGCTCTTCAGTTATGTAATCAATACCGGAGATATCAACGATCCGGCTTTCCCTGATTTTCTTTTCCGGTTTTGCACTGATAAGCAAAACTTTGAAGTTTATGACATGGTGATGAAGCTATATCCGGATGTTGCGGAAATCAGGGAAGACCTTGAAGATGCATTCAGGCATTACCTTCACTATTTCCCTGACAGGCAGGTTCCTGCTGTTTTTACCTGTATTACTGGATTCAATAACAGCATCATTACCGGAGATTCAGTTCTGGGAATAGGGCTCGACAGGTACCTTGGTCCTGACTGCAAATTTTATCCGCAGCTTGAGATATACAGTTACATGGCGGCCCGGATGACACCTGAAAATGTTGTCCCCGACTGCTTGTATGGCTGGGCCGCATCGGAATGGGATTTTGAGTCACTTGACTATGAGGCAGAGAATGTACTTACGGAAATAGTGCATGAGGGAAAGCTCAAGTACTTTGAAAAATGCATGCTCCCCGGTCATACCGATGAAATTATCTTCGGATTTACTGCCGGACAGATGAATTTCTGCAGGAACAATGAGTCGCAGATGTGGCAATATCTTGTTGAGAACGATCTGCTGTTCAAGACTGACAGGTTTCTAATAAGGAAACTGACGGGAGAAGCACCTTTTACCAGCTTTTTTACCAATGAGTCTCCGGGAAGAGCCGCAGTATGGGTCGGATTCAGGATTATTGAAGCATATATGAGCAAAAACCGGGAGGTCTCATTAAATGAGCTTATGGCTGACACTGATATTCAGAAGATACTGGAAAAGGCCAGGTATGATCCTAAATAAAAAGGAGTGCCCTTTTGGGACACCCCCTTAAATTCTCTGATTGTATTACTATTCGGCAGGATGAATTGCCTCAACCGGGCAAACATCGGCACATGCACCGCAA
>CAZTDW010000027.1:0-26687 GCA_964611835.1 uncultured Rikenellaceae bacterium
GATCAATTTTCATGCGAGGGAATTCACACGGGAACTTGACAAATTGTCGGGAGATATGCTCCTTACTGCGAATATTCCTCTGGGAGAAAACCTGGGGAACCTTCACATTGAAACCGGAAGGGATTTTTCCGAAAAGGTAAGCCAGTCATTTCCTGAAAGAACTTCTGATCACCGTATCCTGGCGATTGCGGAATATGTATGCAATTCGAACAAAGACAAGACTGTGGTTCTGATAACCAAGGATATAAATCTCAGGATGAAAGCCAAATCCCTGGGAATAATTGCCCAGGATTATCAGAACGACAAGGTTGCAAATATTGATGATCTATACAAAGGCATTCAGGTGCTTGATGGAGTAGATCATGCTCTGATAAACAAGCTTTATGAGGTTCCTGAGGGTGTCAGTGCTGCCGAATTCAATCTTGACCCCAACCTTAGAGGACACCAGTTCTTTATTATGAAAAACAGCGGATCAAGTGCACTGGCCCACTTTAATCCCTCAAACAAGGTTCTGAGCAGGGTGATCAAGCAGACAACCTACGGGATAGATCCACGCAATGCGGAACAGACCTTTGCACTTGATGCACTGTCGAACCCTGAAATACAGCTTGTATCCCTGACAGGAAAGGCCGGTACCGGCAAGACTCTTCTTGCGCTGGCAGCGGCTCTTCAGCAACATAAAAGATACAAACAGATCTTTCTGGCACGGCCTATCGTTCCCCTGGCAAACCGTGATCTTGGTTTTCTTCCCGGCGACGTAAAGGAAAAAATGGAACCTTACATGCAGCCCTTATATGACAATCTGACTGTAATCAAGCACAAATTCAGCCACCAGAGCCCCGAGTTCATCAGGATAAACGAAATGATGAAGGAAGAAAAGCTTGTGATAACTCCACTTGCATACATCAGGGGTAGAAGCCTTTCAAGCATTTTCTTTATCGTCGATGAAGCGCAGAATCTTACCCCCCACGAGATTAAAACAATCATAACACGTGCAGGAGAAGGCACTAAAATGGTCTTTACAGGTGACATTGAACAGATCGATTCACCCTATCTCGACACCGCTTCAAACGGGCTCAGCTACCTGTCAGACAAAATGAAGGATCAGGAAATATTTGCTCATGTGAACCTCGTAAAGGGAGAGCGCAGCTTTCTTGCTGAACTTGCCAGCAAGCTCCTGTGAATTATTTATATTTCTTATTGTTTTCCATAACAAATACAAAATAAAAATCATGAGAAACAAGACACTGAAGTCCATTGCTGTGATTTTAATACTTATTACTGCAGCATCATCCTGGAGCCTGGCACAGACAAGGCAGAAGAACCTGAAAAGCCAAAAACCGAGAAGGAATCCAAACGTCGAAAACATCCAGCTCTTCAATGGCAAAGATCTGTCAGGCTGGATATTCTATCTGAAAGACAAATCGGTAAATCCCGCTGGCGTCTTTACAGTAAGGGATGGGGTAATTCATATTACGGGATCTCCATTCGGCTACATGCGGACAAAGGATACCTACTCGGATTACACGCTGAACCTTGAGTGGCGGTGGCCTGTGGAAGCCACAAACAGCGGAGTTTTCATTCATTCACACACCCCCGACACAATATGGCTTAAAACTATTGAATGTCAGCTTGCTGCAGGAAATGCCGGCGATTTTATCTGCATGAACGGAACAGATATGAATGAACGCATGGATAAGTCATCAATAGTTGTGAAGAAAAAGAATCCTTCTAATGAAAAAGCAGTAGGGGAATGGAATACAATGGAGGTAGTATGCAAGTCAAACACAATTGAATGCTATGTGAACGGAGTACTTCAGAACAAGGCTACCGGTGTAAATGTAAACAGCGGGCATATCTGTCTCCAGAGTGAAGGCAAGGACATTCAGTTCAGGAATGTCTATCTGACGAAAGACAAAAAAACCGGCCGCAGGTAAAACAAAGGATCATCATTTTGAAATCAGGAGGTCTCAGCAGTAAAAATGAAGTGAGCAATCCCAGGAGGAAAGTGGCTTTTTACACCCTTGGATGCAAGCTTAATTTTGCTGAAACCTCAACAATTTCAAGATCATTCCCTGAAGAACATTTTGAAAGGGTATCCCCCGATTCGAAAGCTGACGTTTATGTAATAAACACCTGCACTGTTACTGATACCGCTGACAGGAAATGCAGACAGGCAATCAGGAAGTTCATTCAACGATCTCCTGAAGCGGTTATTGCTGTTGTAGGGTGCTATGCCCAGCTTCGCCCGGAGGCCGTTTCCTCAATACCCGGAGTTGATCTGATACTGGGTAATAATGAGAAATTTGATGTTGTCAGATACCTTGAGACCCGAACAGGAAATAAAAAACCCGAGATCCATTTGTGCGGTGTACTTTCCCCTGATCAATTCAATTCATCTTTTTCGGTCGGTGACAGGACACGCTCATTTCTGAAAATCCAGGACGGCTGTGATTACAACTGTGCCTACTGCACTATTCCTATGGCAAGGGGACCAAGCAGAAATGAAAAGATCGAGGTTCTTATCCGTGAAGCTGAAAGGATAGCAGGTTCAGGGACCAGGGAGATTGTGCTTACCGGTGTAAACATCGGTGATTTCGGAAGATCAACAGGAGAATCTCTGACCAGGCTGCTTGAACAGCTTGTAAAGATACCCGGGATAGAAAGGTTAAGGTTATCTTCAATCGAGCCTAATCTTATTACCAAAGAGATTATAAGGCTAACCGCAACAGAGGAAAAGATACTTCCTCATTTTCATATTCCTCTTCAAAGCGGATCTGACAATGTGCTGAAGCTTATGAGAAGGAGGTACAAAAGAGACCTGTTCTCATCCAGGATTCTGGAGATCCGGGAAGCAATTCCGCTTGCAGGTATTGGGGTTGACGTCATTGTCGGATTTCCCGGAGAAACTGATAATGATGCCGAAGAAACCTACAATTTTCTCAGGAGTCTTCCTGTTTCATATCTGCATGTTTTCAACTTCTCGGAACGACCCGGAACACCCGCCAGTGAGATGAAAGGGAAGGTGCCTTTTCAGGCAAGGGATCACCGCAGCAAAAAGCTGATTTCACTTTCAAGGGAAAAACATATCCGGTTCTCCCGTCTTAATATCGGAACCACAACCAGAGTCCTCTTCGAAGGAAGCAGGAAGAATGGAAGGATTAGCGGTTTTACAGAAAACTACCTGAAAGTGGACTATCCTTGGGATGCAAGCCTCTCAGGAACCATAAGGACCGTAAGGATTACAGGATCAGATGAAAAAGATAATTTAATAATTGAGTTAACTGACTGAATAAATATGGATCTCAAACAAATATGCCTTGAAATTGAACAGGCCGCAAAAGAAGCCGGAGAATTCATTGCAGGGGAATCGGAAATATTCAATATCGGAACGGCCGAGATCAAGGGATTGAATAACTTCGTTTCCTATGTTGACAAGGAATCTGAGCAAATGCTGGTTAACAGTCTTGGAAAGTTACTGCCTGAAGCCGGCTTCATAGCTGAAGAGGGTACTTCTGACAGGAGGGGAGAAAGATTCAACTGGGTAATTGACCCTCTTGACGGTACAACGAATTTCCTCCATAATGTCAGGCCTTATGCTATAAGCATTGCGCTTATGGAATATAATGAGGTAATCGCCGGTGTGGTTCATGAGGTGGGAGGCAAAGAGACATTTACTGCATGGAAAGAGGGAGGAGCATGGCTTAACGGAAAAAGGATACATGTATCTGAAAACAGGACACTTGCAGACTCGCTGGTTGCAACAGGCTTTCCATATAACCTTTTCGACCGGCTCACCCCATATATGGATCTGCTCACTCACCTGGTAAAGTGCACCCACGGGGTTCGAAGGCTTGGATCCGCTTCAATAGACCTGGCGTATGTTGCCTGCGGAAGATTTGACCTATTCTTTGAATATGATCTGAAATTATGGGACATCGCTGCCGGCATGCTCATTGTACGGGAAGCGGGAGGAGTTTTTACCGATTTTTCAGGAAATATGAATAATCTTACAGGCGATGAAACAATTGCATCCAACAGTTTTGTATACCCTGAAACTCTTGAGATTATTGGTAGATTTATGAAAAAAAAGACAAGCTTTTAGGATGGGAAAGACCGGATTCTATATTTTCTACGGAGTTAACTGGATAATTACACTTCTTCCACTGCGAATTTTATATATTTTCTCAGATATTCTGTTCCTGTTCCTTTACTATTTCCCCTCATACAGAAGGGACATTGTTACTGAAAACCTTAAAAATTCATTTCCTGAAAAATCTCCTGAAGAGATTGCAGCAATAGGGAAAAAATTCTACAGGCACCTTGCCGACCTTATTGTCGAAACCCTTAAACTCACCCACCTCAGCAACGAGGAGCTGAAAAGACGCTTTAAAATTAATAATCCTGAATTTCTGAAAAAATTGTATGACTCCGGCCGGGACCTTGCGGCAGTTCACAGTCATTATAATAATTGGGAATGGGCTTCCTGTCTTCCCCTTTGCACAGATTATAAGACAGTGGCCATTTATAAACCATTGCAGAACAACCATTTCAATTTGTTTCTTAACAGCCTCAGAATGCGCAATAATACGGTAATGACTCCTATGAACCATGTTATCAGAGACATAATAGAGAACAAAAAAAAGAATATCCGTACTTATTATGGATTTGCTTCTGATCAGACTCCCGCTCTGCCTGACATAAAGTACTATACTGACTTCCTGAACCAGGAAACTCCCGTATTTCTGGGAATAGAAAAAATTGCTGAAAAGTATGATATGTCGGTTGTATTCATTAATGTGCAGAAAGAAAAAAGAGGTGTCTATAACCTTACAGTGGAATTATTATTTGAACAAACTAAAGGGCTTCCGGAATACCTTGTCACAAATACCCATGTAAAGAGACTGGAAGAACTTATCCGGGAAAAACCGGAGTACTGGATCTGGACTCACCGCAGATGGAAATATAAAAGGCAGGAAACAAATGGTTAAAACAGCGGTTGTAATATTGAACTGGAACGGTGCCGGATGGCTGGAAAAATTTCTCAGGCAAACGGTCATCCTGACTGCTGACAGCGATACCATTGTCTGTGTTGCTGATAACGGCTCTTCTGACGGCTCAGTTGAATGGATCTCCGCAAATTCTCCTGACGTCAGGATCATCAGACTGGAGAAGAACCATGGTTTTGCGGGAGGATATAATCTTGCTTTGGGTCAGATAGATGCAAAATATTATGTGTTGCTTAATTCAGATGTTGAAGTGACCGGAAACTGGCTCCGTCCGATGATCAGTTTTCTGGACAGTAATCCCGATGTAGCATCATGCCAGCCTAAGATAAAGTCATACCATGAAAGGGATAAATTTGAATATGCCGGGGCAGCAGGAGGATTCATCGACAAATATGGTTACACATTCTGCAGGGGAAGGATTTTTAGCAGGGTGGAATCCGATAAAGGCCAGTATGATGATACAATTGATATATTCTGGTCAAGCGGCGCATGCATGGCTGTGAGGTCGGAATACTGGAAAAAATGCGGTGGTTTTGATAACGATTTCTTTGCTCATATGGAGGAAGTAGACCTGTGCTGGAGATTCCAGAGAGCAGGATTCCGCATTTCATACATTCCGTCATCTGAGGTTTATCATGTCGGAGGAGGTATGCTCCCATATGAATCAGAGCTAAAGACCTACCTCAATTTCAGGAATAACCTCTTTATGCTTTTTAAAAACCTGCCTGATAAAAGATTCAGAATCACATTATTCAAAAGGATGCTCCTTGACGGCATCGCAGCATCATTCTTCCTTTGTCAGGGCAAATTCAGGAATTTCAGGGCAGTCCTGAAGGCTCACAGGGATTTCTATCTGAATTTTGGAAAACTGAGGATAAAAAGAAATCTGATAAAAGAGTTGGGAGGGAACAATAAAATTAATACTATTTTGAACAAGAGCATAATATTCATGTTCTATCTCAGAAAAAGAAAAGAATATAAAGACCTTTTTCAATACTGCCGATGAAGACATCCCAAATGGCCATTTTCTTTACTGTCGTCTTTACGATATATTTCATAGGAAACCTGTATATCTACTTAAAAGGTTATAATTCGATTGAAACATTCAGGAGTCACAGGATCGTATATTTCATATCATTTTTATTGCTGGCATTAACTTTCGTTGCTGCAAAAATAATTGAGTCCCGTCATTCTTCAGTTTTTTCCGACATCCTTAATATCATAGGCGGTTTCTGGATGGCATTCCTGCTTTATGGTTTCATACTCCTGCTGCTTTCAGACATTGTATCCCTACCCCTGAAAATTGCAGGGATACTAAATGAAGGGAATCTTCACTTATTCAGAAAATGGTCCTTTACAGGCACACTTATCATAACTTCCTTCCTTATTGTTGCAGGATTTATAAATGCAGTATCTCCCGTGATAAAAGAGTATCAGCTGACCATAAACAAGGGGGCAGGGGACATCAGGGAATTAAGGATTGCTGCTGTTTCCGACATTCACCTGGGCAGCATAATAAGGAAAAGAAGCATCAAAAAAATGTCGGAGATGCTAAAATCGGTTAAGCCCGATCTGGTTTTGATGCTTGGAGATGTTGTCGATGGGGAAATGGGTCCGGTTCTCAGGGATGATCTTTTAAGTTATTTCAGATGCCCCGACTGCAAATACGGGCTTTATGCAATAACAGGAAACCATGAATACATAGGCGGGCCTCAAAAGACCATCCCATATATCGAAAGCAAAGGAATAAGGATCCTGAAAGATGAAAAAATTACAATTCCGGGAGGGATTCAGCTGATAGGCAGGATTGACAGGGATTCGAAGCGCTTTTCAGGCATGGACCGTATGCCACTTAAAGAACTGATGAATGGCGTTGACACGGCAAAACCTGTCATACTGCTTGACCATCAGCCTTTTAATCTGAATGAGGCAGCAGATAACGGAGTTGATCTCCAGTTGTCGGGCCATACCCACAATGGGCAGATGTGGCCTCTAAACCTTTTAACAAAAAAGATTTACGAAGTCAGTTACGGTTACCTGAAAAAAGGTAATACCCAATATATAGTTTCATCAGGTTTTGGGATCTGGGGGCCAAGGATCAGATTAGGAAGCAGATCGGAAATACTATTCATAAAGATCAGATTTGCAGGTTAGTACCCGATCTTGTCTGAAATCTGATTTTACAGCAAACCATAAAGCTTTTCCAAAGTCATTCTTCTGGATCCTTTTATCAGCACCAGTTTATTCTCAACAGCATTTTCCCTGATATAAGCTGAAATTGCTTCAATATCGGGAAATGACATATAACCAGTACCTTTGGCAGCCTTCTGAAAGCCGGGACCAACAAAATAAACCTTGTTAAAATCGAGGGATTTAACAAGGTCCAGTATTCTCAGATGTTCTTCATCACTTTTTTCTCCAAGTTCAAGCATGTCTCCAAGGATTAGCACCTTATCCCTGCCTTTGAGTTCGGAAAATGATCCGATTGCATGCAGCATGCTTGTCGGGTTTGCATTGTATGAATCGCACACGAGGATGTTCCTTCCGGTATCTTTTACTTCCGACCTGTTATTACCGGGGCGGTAGCTTTCAACCGCTTCAACTGCTTTTTCAATATCAACCCCGAGAGATATTCCGGAAGCAATCGCAGCCCTGATATTTTCCAGGTTGTAGCTTCCAAAAAGCAATGTGGAAATATCGAAAATCCTCTGTTGACAGTAAACTCTTACTTTAAGATTCAGTTCGGAAGATAGCTGTTCAAACTTCAGCTCAATACCACCTGGATTTGAAAAAGGGATGGCTCTGGTACCTATTGTGAGAATTCTTTCGGTAAGAACAGTATCCTTATCATTATAAAATGCCACTCCGTTTGTTTTTCTTAGATATTCATAGAGTTCTGTTTTAGCCTTAAGGACTCCTTCTGCCGAGCCGAAACCTTCTATATGGGCAGTCCCCACATTTGTAATCATCCCATAATCCGGCATAGCTATATTGCACAGGTTCTTTATTTCTCCTATATGGTTTGCCCCCATTTCGATCACCATTATTTCCGTACTCACCGGAGCAGACAGAATAGTGAGAGGAACGCCTATTTCATTATTGAGGTTCCCCTTTGTATGGTGCACCCTGAATTTTCTGGCCAGTACGGCTGAGATAAGCTCTTTTGTTGTGGTTTTTCCGTTTGTACCGGTTATAGCCAGTACCAGGGTTTTTATTGTTTTTCTGTGAAAGGAGGCAAGAGCCTGCAGTTCAGAAAGACAATCATCAACCAGGATTGTTTTCTCGTTTTCATATCCCTGATCGTCTATTATTGCCCATGAGGCTCCATTGGCCAGTGCATTGACGGCATACTTGTTTCCATTATGGTTCTTACCACATAATGCAAAGAAGATCTGGCCTTTTGACACGGTTCGTGAATCAATGGAAATCCCTGTTGATTCTTCCCTGAAAATCCTGTAGATCTGTTCTGTCTTCATAAACTGAATTAGACATTTGGAGGTAAATATATAATATATGTCGCAGAGCAGCGTCTCCGCATAGTAGTTTCAGCGCCTGCGGAAGCTCCGGACTCTTTTTTGGTGCAAGCACCGCGGAAGCTGCCTGGCCTTCTCGTCCGCCGAAGCTTTAAGTGAAGGCGGATTAAAATTAATAAAAACGCTTATATAAACAGACCGGGCAAACAAAAAGGGCTTCCTCCCCGGAAGCCCCTGTTTGTGTAACATTATGGAATATCATAGTCCTGCAGGACTTCCTACTCTTATCATCGCACATCTGAAGCCAATGTCATCCCTTGAGCTTTCCTGGTCAAGGAATCTTCTTGTTGAAGGATTAAGCCAGTAAGCCCTGTCTTTCCATGATCCACCTTTATAGACACGTGCCTTGTCATTGATAAGTGTAAAATAATCATTTGTATCCTGGGCATACATTCTTGATGATCCGGGTTTATTATCTTCGGTGGTCCAGTCGGCTCCTCCGGAGATTGACGACTGAAGGTCGCCATCCCTGTAGTTCCTGTAGTCGCCTTTCTGATAATTATACCTGTTGGCCACATCCTTGTCCTGAACAGTATCAATAAATAGTTTCCCCAGGTTATCTTTTGCAACAACCTGTCCATTGGCATCCCTTCTAAGGTCTGTAAAAACGTTACCCCTGAACGGATTGAAACCATCCACATCGTTCGATGTCATAGGGCGATAGACGTCACTTACCCACTCATTGACATTTCCTGCCATGCAATAGAGGCCATAATCATTGGGCCAGTAAGATTTAACGTCGGTTGTAATGCTACCGTTATCATTAAGGCTTCCTGCGACACCCATCATATCTCCCCTTCCGCGAACAAAATTAGCATTCATCTGACCACGGAATTTCTTTGCGGAATTCCTGACATTGTGTCCATCCCATGGATAGATGCGGCGCTCATAGATCCTCTCCTCAAATGTGTTGCCCCGCAACGCATAAGCTGCAAACTCCCATTCAGCTTCAGTGGGAAGCCTGTAAGCAGGAAGAAGAAGGCCATCCTCAAAATTGGTGCGTCTCTCGGTCTGATTCGGATTCAGGCTCTCACGAAGCTGGTTCACGACTCCCTCATACTGACCGGCAAGATATGCTTCCGTATTAAAATTTTTCTCATTTAGCTGGTTTGGATCAGGATTGAGCTCACCTTCGTCGATCAGCAGCTGCTCGTTCACCCTGTCTGTTCTCCAGAGACAATAGTCATTTGCTTTTATCCAGCTTACACCGACAACCGGATAATCGTTATATGACGGATGGCGGAAATAGTACTGGACATACGGATCATTGAATCCCATCGGGCTTCTCCAGACAAGAGTGTCGGGCAATGCCCTCCTGAATACTTCGGGATAATCCCTGTAAACCCTTTTTATCCAGAACAGATATTCACGGTAATCAACATTTCTGACTTCGGTCTCATCCATATAAAATGATGAAACGGTTACAGTCCTCGGCTGATTATTCCAGTCAAACATAACATCCTGCTGAACGCGGCCCATTGTAAAACGTCCGCCTTCGATCAAAACTAGGCCAGGACCAGTTCTCTGTTCTGCACCCAAAGCTACCTCAAATCCGCCATTGTCAGGATCGTTATAATTCCACCCGGTAGTGGAGGAAACATTGGCGTCACCCCTCTTTCCGCTTTTACATGAAAAGAGAATCAGTGCTGCAAGAAGTACAACCGGCAAGGCTCTGAATTTATACATAACTCCTTAATTTTTACGTCTTTTACAAAATTTCTTTTCTGAAAAAATTTTCAAACCTCAAATATAACTACAATGAGGGGAAATTTATTGTCCTGACTTTAATTCTTTTTTCAACATTGTTTAAACTGAAAGCAAGGCCTGCCTGATGAGAAAGAGAGAAGGGAAGCAGGGTGTTACCTGATTTCAGGTTAAACCTGTAATTATAGATCAATGTAAGTTGTTCTCTCCTGAGAGAAAATCCTGTCTTCAAATCCAGATTGCCATTATTGTTAAAAAGGAAAAGCGAATTGGCTGAAAAAAACCTTGCTTCAACAACTGCACCTGCGCTGGCTGAAATATATAGTCCCTGCAATTCTGCAGATACCAGTGGCAGCAGTCTCAAATGCCTGCGTTTGTCGATATCATAACCGGCGGCCAGATGAATGAAATATTTTCTTTTAAGCTTGTCTTCATCCGATCCTGATGTCCCAAGATCGGGCTGAGTTAGGTGCAGTATGGAAAATCCTCCAAAATACCTGCCGCTTATAAATGCCACCCCGGTGCCAATATCAAATAGTGTCCTCGGATCATTGACCAGTGTTTCCGAAGAAGGGAGGGACACACCTCCCAACGGATCAATCTGATCAGGCAAAACAGCATTCCTGAAATTGAATCCGCGATGGAAAAATGAAGCCGACAGTCCGGCATTGACATACAGGTTCTTTTCTGCCTGAAGAAAATAGGAATAAGATAATCCCCCCCTGAGATCATTAACGATCCCTCCAATATAGTCGTTTGAAAGATATACTCCTGCACCTCCGTGAATCCTGGGGACATATGTATCAAATGAGGTGAAGACCGAATGAAAATCATAGTTGTGTCCCGGATAGAAATTAAGATATGTCATCCTTAAAACTCCCTGACCTGTATTTCCGGTCAGCCCCGGATTATTCATTACCATGGCCTGGTAACCAGGACCATAACCTGTTTCCTGAGAATATGCAGAAAATGTTGTCAGTAAGAAGATCACAATAATGTATGATGAATTTCTCTGCATATAATTTCGTTTTCCGCAATTCGAAACTGACAATCCCTGAAAAAAGATACCGTGGGATTGTATATGCAAATTAACTCAAAAAACAGATGTACATTTCTATCTTTACAAAAATAATGGCCAGAGTATTAATTCAAATATCATTACTACTTTCCCTGATAATCTCTGACCTTCAAAGCCAGGAGATAAAAGGGCCATATTCTGCTTCATCAGTATTGAATGAAGGCATATGGTTCAAAATTGCCATTACTGAAAATGGAGTTTACAGGATCGATTTTGCAAGGCTAAAACAACTCGGCCTCACAAATCCGTCATTTCCCAGGCTCTATGGAAACAATAACGGTCAGTTGCCTTATTATAACGGTATAAAGGAATCGGACGACCTCAGGGAGATTTCGATTTTCCTTGAAAAAGGGAATGATGGAATTTTTAATGAAGGTGATTTCATGCTTTTTGCCGGGGAAAAAACCAACAGGTGGACCTTTGACAGAAATCTGGGCCAGTATGACTATGTAAGACATAATTATTCCGACACCGCATTTTACTTTCTGACCTCAGGCAGCGGTGAAGGAAAAGTCATTCAGAATTTAGAAAATCCGGCCGGAGTAATTAATTACTTCTCATCAGAATCTGACGCCCTTCATGTTTATGAGAAAGAACAGGAAAACCTTATTAAATCGGGAAGAGAATGGTTTGAGCCTGTATCGTATTCAGCCGATAAGGAAATCAATCCCCTGTTTGAAGAGATAATTACCGGAGAAGCCGTAAACTTTGATATCAGGGTGCTTGCCCGGGCACCCGTACCTGTCGACTTCAGTTTTCTTGAAAATGAATCATTGATTGGCAATATTTCAGTGCAGGCGGTCAATCTGAATTCAACCACAGGAGCCTTTGCACAGTCAGCGACACTGTCGGGTGAATCATTTCCGCTCTCGGCATCTCCAAAGTATAAGATCCGATTCATGAACAAGGGTGAAATTTCAGCAAAGGGATGGCTCGACTATGTAAGATTACAAGGCAGGAAACGAAATGTATTCAAAGGAGAAACGAACTATTTTTCCGATAAAAGGTCGGTATCAGCCGGGAATATTACAGAATTTACCATTGAGAGCTCAGCAGGGCAGGAAGTTGTATGGGATATAACTGATCCTTACAATGTAAAAAACATTTCATTTGAGAGATCGGGCGATCACATCAGATTTCGTGCAACAACCGACAGCCTGAAAACTTTTGTCTGTTTTTCTTCCAAAGGGATTAAAACTCCCCTGATCAGTGAAAAGCCGGTCCCCAACCAGAACCTTCATGCTTCGGAGTATGCCGATATGATAATTCTTGTACATCCCCTGTTCTCCGGACAGGCAGCCAGACTTGCCGGCTTTCACTTCAGAAACAGCGGGATCGTATCCCTTTTAACCACGCCTCAGGAGGTCTATAATGAATTTTCTGGAGGAGTTCCTGATATTGTTGCATTAAGGAATTTTGTCAGAATGAAGTATAAGCTTCAGAAAGACAGCGGCCGCCCCCTCAGGTATGTTCTGCTTTTTGGAGACGGATCGTTCGAAAACAGAATCCCTGCACCAGCAAATCCCAATTACATTCCGACTTATCAATCGGAGAACTCCACTGTTTTTGTTTCTTCTTTTACTTCAGATGATTTCTACGGACTTCTGGAGGATGGAGAGGGAGAAGAATCAGGCACACTTGATATCGGAATAGGAAGGCTTCCGGTTTCAGACACAATCCAGGCCGGGATTATCGTATCCAAAATAATGAATTACGCCTCCGCCTCAAACCATGGCGACTGGAAGAACTCAGTATGCCTTGTTGCCGATGACGAGGATGGCAATACCCATCTGACAGACGCGGAGGGTCTGTCAAGGATCCTTTCCGACAGCATACCCTGGATAAACACTTCCAAGATATATTTCGATGCTTTCAGGCAGGTCACCACCGCTGCCGGACAGTCGTACCCTGAAGTGACACAGGCCATCAATGAGCAAATAAATAAAGGGGTATTGATCTTCAATTATACAGGGCATGGAAATGAGTTTAGTCTTGCCCATGAAAGGGTGCTTACAACAGAGACCATCAGCCAATGGAAAAACGGATCAAGACTGCCACTGTTCATTACTGCAACCTGTGAGTTCAGCCGCTTTGACAACATTGAGAAAAATATTGTGACTGAGGAAATCACAGGCATAAGTTCAGCAGGTGAAAAGATCCTCCTCAGCAGGGAGGGAGGAGGTATTGCAATGATGTCGACCACCAGGCTTGCATATTCCTCCCCGAACTATGCGCTCAATAAAAATATTATGGATCTTGCATTTGACCCTGACGGTGAAGGAAATGCCCTCAGGCTGGGAGATATTATAAGAGTGGCCAAGAACAATTCGGGAAACAGTTCAAGTAAACGCAATTTTCACCTGCTGGGAGATCCGGCAACAAGACTTGCATATCCGTGGCATGGGAATATCGTTACTGATTCAATAAACAATTCCAGGGTAAATGAAACCACCGATACGCTCAGGGCACTTTCACTGATCACTGTATCAGGACACGTTGAAGACCAAGGGGGAAGCGTAATGACCAGTTTCAGCGGAATGGTATCTCCCAGGGTCTACGGAAAAGAATCAGTTTCATTCACACTTGCAAATGACGGAGGCGAAAAGGTTGAATTCAGACAGCAAAAAAATATTCTTTTCAGTGGTCAGACCCATGCGCTTAACGGCCGGTTCAGTTTCTCTTTCATTGTTCCCCGTGATATCGATTACGAATTCGGGAAGGGAAAAATAAGTTACTACGCTTCGGATGACAGTGTGGATATGACCGGTTTTTATGACAGGTTTGAAGTGGGAGCATTCGACACTTCAATGGTTGCCGATACCAGCGGACCGGTAATAAAACTGTATATGAACGATACCCTCTTCCGCGACGGGGGGATTACTGACCCTTATCCCAGATTATATGCAATACTGGAGGACAGTGATGGAATTAACATTGCAGGAACAGGTATCGGACATGATCTTGTATGCTGGCTTGATGATGACCGTAAAAATTATTTTATCCTGAACAATTATTTTGAAAATGATTTTGGCACATATATCAAAGGGACTGTGACCTATTTGTTTTCAAAGCTTGACAGGGGGAAGCATACCCTTACCCTGAAAGCCTGGGATAATTTCAATAATTCATCTCAGAAAACGCTTACCTTTTATGTGGAAGAGGATACTAAATTCATTTTGAACAATCTCCTGAATTTTCCTAATCCTTTCAATACAGAAACCAGAATCACTATTTGCCATAACAGACCGGATACTGAACTTGAGATCATTGTAAACATTTACGATATCTCGGGAAGGCTGGTCAGAACCATAAGAAAATTATCCTCAACAGAAGGTTATGTAGCCGGGCCGGTAGAATGGGATGGAAAATGCAACAATGGGAACAGGGCTGACAGGGGAATGTATCCTTACAGGGTGACATTGAAGGCCGGCAATGGTGAAACAGCCACTATATCAGGGAAAATGATCATTTTATAATATCAATACAATAACTGCCCCAAAAATTAGTTTTATATTTGAAAAATCATTATCAGACACGTCAGATGAAACAAAAATTACCCAGACTTGTTTTAATATTCCTATTGTTTTCAGCTACAGCCGAACTGTATTCCCAGGAGTTAAATGCAATACAGACGGTTGTGCCCTTTCTGACCATTGCCCCGGATTCGAGGGCGGGCGGAATGGGCGATGCAGGTGTAGCAACCAGCCCTGATGTTTACAGCAACCACTGGAATCCTGCAAAATATGCTTTTATTGACGGCAAGGGAGGAGTAGGGATATCGTATTCGCCCTGGTTAAGGAACCTGGTACCTGACATCAATATTGCCTATCTGTCGGGATATTACAGGATAGACAGGAAACAGGTGGCAAGTGCCAGTCTTCTGTATTCGTCCCTTGGGGATGTTCCTTTTACCGATGATTACGGTAATCTTGAACGTACTTTCAAGCCGAATGAGCTGGCTTTTGATCTGGGCTATTCAAGGATATTTGCAGATCATTTCTCGGGAGGCATTGCATTCAGATTCATATACTCTAATCTTACGGGGGGCGCCTATTCGGGGGGAACCGCCACAAGACCGGGAATTTCATTTGCAGCCGACATAGGAGGTTACTATCACAATGATATTTCAATCTTCAGCAAGGATGGAGAGATCGGGCTGGGATTCAATTTTTCCAACATCGGATCAAAAATGAGCTACTCCGACGGTCAGACTTCAGACTTCATTCCGATGAATATGAGGCTGGGCGCAGCCGGAACCATGAACTTCGATGATTTCAACAAATTGACCCTGACAGTAGACCTTAATAAGCTGTTGGTTCCCACACCTCCGGAATATGATGGTACAGAAATCGTTGCCGGGAAAGATCCAAACGTTTCAGTACCCATTGCCATCTTCCAGTCCTTCTATGACGCCCCTGATGGTTTCAGTGAGGAGCTTCATGAAATAACCTATTCATTCGGTGCCGAGTACTGGTACAACAACCAGTTTGCAATAAGAGGAGGATATTTTCATGAGCACGAATCAAAGGGTAACAGGAAGTACTTCACGGCGGGAGCAGGATTCAGGCTGAAGGGTTTTACCATTGACTTTTCGTATCTGATGCCTACCGTCTCCAATCATCCCCTTGCACGCACACTGCGTTTTTCACTTTCATTTGATTCGAATTCCTTCAGGAAAGCCGGGATAACTCAATAATGAAAATCAGGATTGGCCAGGGCATTGATTTTCATCGCCTTGAAGAAGGTCTTGAATTATGGCTGGGGGGAGTGAAAATTCCTTCTGCAAAAGGTTGCGTGGCACACTCCGACGGAGATGTCATATTGCACTCCCTTTGTGATGCCATGCTTGGAGCAGCCGGGCTCAGGGATATCGGTTATTATTTTCCTGATTCGGATAGCGAATTTAAAGGTATAGACAGTAAAATACTGCTTAAACGGACATTTTCGGTTATCAGGGAAAACGGATACTCAGTAGAAAATGCTGACTGCACCGTTTGTCTGGAGAAACCCAGAATTTCATCCTTCATTTCTGAAATGAAACAAGCCGTATGCGCGATCCTTGAGATACCCGGGGAAAACATTTCAATAAAAGCTACAACAACAGAAAAACTTGGCTTCACCGGAAGGGAAGAGGGTATCTTTGCAATTGCTGTTGTTCTGCTGGTCGGGAAAGGGGAATAAAGCAACCCTTAAAGACAGCTGAATTCAGCGCTGGCAGTCAAAAATCTTATCTATCAGATTATTATCCGCCTCCTGTGGTAAAGTTACCACCAGTAATCCGTTTCTTTTCATTTCCCGTTTCAGGGTCGACATGGCGCCCTTGTTCCGCGCCCAGCTCCTTCGCGCAATCCCGTTATTTACATCCCAATAAAGCATCATTTCAATTTTTCTGTCGGTTTCTTCTTTGCCGTCAAGCAACATTCCAAAACCACCGTTTATCACTTCTCCCCATCCCACACCTCCCCCATTATGGAGTGAAACCCATGTGGCTCCCCGGAATGAATCACCAATAACATTATGAACAGCCATGTCGGCGGTGAATTTTGATCCGTCATAGATATCAGAGGTCTCCCTGTAGGGAGAATCCGTTCCCGAAACATCATGATGATCCCTCCCGATAACAACGGGAGCCGATACAATTCCTTTTGAAATTGCATTATTGAACGCCCTGGCAATTTCAATCCTCCCCCTGCAATCCGCATATAAAATGCGTGCCTGAGAGCCTACAACCAGGTTATTCTTCCCTGCTGCCTTTATCCAGTGAATATTATCTGCAAGCTGTAGCCTGATCTCTTCCGGCGAATCTGAATTAATTCTCTCAAGGACATCACAGGCAATCATATCTGTAATTCTGAGATCACCCGGATCATTTGAACAGCATACCCACCTGAACGGGCCAAAACCGTAATCAAAACAAATTGGACCCATAATGTCCTGGACATAAGAAGGATATCTGAATTCACCTTCAGGGGTCAGGATGTCTGCGCCGGCCCGGGAAGCTTCCAGCAGAAATGCGTTTCCATAATCGAAGAAGTATGTACCCTTTGCAGCGTGAACATTTATCGCATCTACCTGTCTGCGGAGAGAAGCCTGAACTTTTTCCCTGAATCCGTCAGGATCTGATGAAATCATATTGTTTGATTCTTCAAATGACAACCCCACAGGATAATACCCCCCTGCCCATGGATTATGAAGAGATGTCTGGTCAGATCCTATATCCACATTGATCCCTTTATCTGCAAACTGTTCCCATACTTCAACGATATTCCCCTGATAGGCCAATGAGACGGGTTCCCTGTTTTTCCTTGCCTTAATGACCCGTGAGACGAGGCTTTTCATATCGGTATAAACCTCATTTACCCAGCCCTGTGAATAACGGATCCTGACAGCCTTGGGATTTACCTCGGCAATAACCGAGATAAGACCAGCAATCTCCGCAGCTTTGGGTTGTGCACCCGACATTCCGCCCAGACCGGATGAAACAAAAAGACTGATGTCCTTTTTTTCACTGCTTCCTGAAAGCCTCCGGCTGGCATTCATGATTGTGATCGTCGTTCCATGAACAATGCCCTGAGGGCCTATATACATATACGAACCTGCCGTCATCTGACCATATTGGGATACTCCAAGTGCATTGAAGCGCTCCAGTTCGTCATGGGAAGAGTAATTCGGAACAACCATTCCATTTGTTACAACCACTCTGGGAGCATCCTTTTGCGAGGGGAAAAGACCAAGCGGATGACCTGAATAAATTACCAGTGTCTGCTGATCAGTCATTTCCGAGAGATATTTCATCGTAAGCCGGTATTGTGCCCAGTTCTGGAATACTGCGCCGTTGCCGCCATATGTTATCAGCTCATGAGGATGCTGGGCAACGGAAGGATCAAGGTTATTTGAGATCATCAGCATAATTGCACCAGCGGCCCTGGATCTGAAGGGAAAATCATCAATATGACGGGCCTTTATCTCATAGTCGGGCCTGAACCTGTGCATGTATATTCTTCCATAATCATACAGTTCCTTCAGAAATTCAACCGCAAGAACAGAGTGGAATTCCGCGGGAAAGTATCTGAGAGCATTTCTAACTGCCAGCTTTTTTTCTTTGACCGAAAGTAAATCCTTTCTTTTTGGAGCATGGTTGATATTATCATCGTAAGGTTGCATTTCAGGTAAGGCTTTAGGGATGCCCTCGGCAATCTTCCTTTTGAACTCTGCAGAATCCATAATTATTAATTTGAAAATGAATAGTATAAAGTTAGCAAATAAAAAAACGTATTAAAACCCGTGTTTTAATACGTTATATTTTGTGCTATACTTCGCCGGAAGCCCGAAAGTCAATATTGCGATTAACTCAAATGTGGCTATCCTTTATTATTTCATCATCTACAAGAATGCGTCCGCAATACTCGCAAACGATTATCTTTTTCCTCGATTTTATATCAAGCTGTCTCTGAGGCGGTATCTGGTTAAAGCATCCGCCACAGGCATCACGCTGAACAGGAACAACTGCAAGTCCATTCCTTGCATTGGAACGTATCCTTTTATAAGCCGTTAAAAGACGCTCCTCAATAATCTGCTGTATCTTTTCTGATTTCTGATACAACGTCTCCTCTTCTTTCTGAGTGTCGGAAATTATTTCGTCCAGCTCCTTCCTTTTATTATCCAGGTCAGATTTCCTCTCGGCAAGGGTTGCCTCAGATTCCGATATTACAGCTTTCTTCTCGTCTATCTGGGCATTGAATTCCCGGATCTTCTTATTGTAGAGTTCAATTTCCAGGTTTTGAAATTCTATCTCCTTGGAGAGAGAATCAAACTCCCTGTTATTCCTTACATTTTTCTGCTGCTCCTCATATTTCCTGATCAGTCCTTCAGCTTCAGATATCTCATTATTCTTTTTTGAAACCGCCTTATCAAGGTTAAGCACCTCTTCCCTGAAATTTCCAAGGCGTGTTTCAAGGCCAGCAATCTCATCTTCCAGATCCTGCACTTCAAGAGGCAGCTCTCCGCGGAGAGTTTTTATTTTATCAATTTCTGAATCAACAAGTTGAAGTCCATACAATGCTCTAAGCCTCTCCTCAACGGAAATCTCGGCTTCATGCGTTTTGATTTTATCCATTTTACAGATAATTTATAGGATTGGTATTTATTTTCGAAAACCGGACTGCAAATTTAGGGATTTTTTTGATAATTAGTTCAGCTAATATCTCCATTGAAAATTTTTCAGTCTCGTAATGGCCGCAATCAACAAGCAATATTTTCCTGTCAGCAGCCTGAAAAGTATGATATTTTACGTCGCCGGTAACGAAAGAATCGGCTCCTGACGCCATTGCCTCGCCAAGAAGATGTGATCCTGATCCTCCGCAAAGTGCTACTCTCATTATTTTCCTGTCAAAGTCTGAATAGCGAATTCCCCTTGAATCAAAGGTGTCGGCAAGAAGTTCAATAAATTTTTTCACCGGTAATGGTTTTTCCAGTTCCCCGACACATCCTGATCCGTCATTTATGTTGTTGTTTTCAAGGGAATAAATATCATATGCAACCTCTTCGTAGGGATGTGCAGATAAAAGTGCCTTAATCACATCAT
Organism: uncultured Rikenellaceae bacterium; assembly: GCA_964611835.1. Lineage (GTDB taxonomy): Bacteria > Bacteroidota > Bacteroidia > Bacteroidales > VadinHA17 > LD21. Next base: position 19,909 of record CAZTDW010000027.1, read on the forward strand.
TTCTGAGATGAGACCAGAAAACTGTTTCCAGCCTTATTTCAGGTTCAAGGTGCAGGGAGTGCTTTTTGCCAACGAAGGGATCTGTGTCATTGCCTGCCCTGAAGCTTCCCGTTCCTTCAACCGTGAAGCTGCACTGATCATATTTGCCTGTTACCCCCGCCCCGGCATCAAACAATGCCTGCCTTACATCTGCAAACTGTGCATGGGGCACGAATGTAACGAGTTTCATCAGCCTGTTTTTAAGGGGAGACAGAACTGAAATATTCTTAAGACCAAGCTTATGAGCCATTCTGGAGCTAACTCCTCCGCTGAATGCATCGAGATTGGTGTGAGCAGAATAAATTGCAATATTCCTGCTTATCGCACTTAAAATTATTCGTTCAGTATATGTGCTACCCGTAATTTTCTTTATGCCGTTGAAGATTACGGGATGATGTGAAACAATCAGATTACAACCCTCACTTACAGCCTCTTCCATCACCTGTTCCGTCACATCGAGTGTTATTAGGGCCGATTTGATTTCCATATCAGGCAAACCGACCTGCAGGCCCGAATTATCATATCCCTCCTGAAATGCAAGAGGAATTTCAGAATTAAGAAAGTCACAAATCTCCTTAAGCTTCATTCTTCTCTATTTCAATTGAAAGTTATCTGTCACCATTATTGCACAAATGAACCGCGGCTCCCGGCCTCTTTCCAATGATCCCTGCAGTTATGTTATCTGATTGTTCTGGCAGAGAAATCAAATATTATCTCTCAGATCAAGAAGCAGATTCCTGATTTTTTGCAGGGAGTCATTTATCTCATAAATCTTACCGGCTTCATCCCATTTTCCGCCCAGTTTTTTTCTTACTCCCTGGATGGTCATGCCTTCATCTTTTAAAAGCCGGTGAATAATCTGCAGGTTCCTCAGGTCGGAGGAAGTAAACATCCTGTTACCTTTTTTGTTTTTCATTGGTTTCAGTATGTCGAATTCATTCTCCCAGAACCTGACAGTTGAGACAGGGACGTCGAGAAGTCTGGAAACCTCACCTATAGAATAATAAAGCTTTTCGATATTTTTCTCCTTATACGGCATGACAGTTTTTTTATTAAAGGGCAGGTTCCGGAGCAGGCATTTCAATTCGGATATCTTAGTCGAAAGATTGACCTGTACGTGATGCAACTTCTATCATTGCTTCATATTCTTCTGCAGTAAGGTCGTTGAAGAAGTAGTTCACAGGATCAACATTAATGCCGTTAAGTTCTATCTCATAGTGAAGATGAGGTGCAACAGACATACCTGTATTGCCTACGAATCCAATTATGTCTCCCCGGCGTACCTTCTGGCCAGGTCTGACGTTAAAGTTATCGAGGTGAGCATAAATGGAAGAATATCCGAATCCATGGTTAATAATTATGCAGTTACCCATTCCCCTTTTTGATCTGGAGGCTTCTTCGATTGTTCCATCACCGGTAGCATAAATTTCAGTTCCCAGGGGAGCCGTAAAATCCATTCCGGCATGGAACTTGGAGATCTTGTAAACCGGGTGTATCCTCAAACCAAAGCCTGAAGCAATCCTGGTGAGATCAACAACTGATATCGGAAGAATGGCAGGAATGGATCTCAGCATATCCTCTTTTTCCGTGGCCAGTTTTATAAGATCATCATACGATTTTGACTGAACATATACTTTTTTTCTTAAGGCATCAAGCCTTTGTGCCGTTTCAATTATTAAGTCCGAATTATTGTATCCCTCCAGTTCCTTGAAACGGTTCACTCCTCCTGTTCCGCCCTGGCGTAGTGTAGCCTGGAGGGGTTCAGCCCCGAAAATGGTTCTGTACAAATTATCATCGGTTTGCTGAAGATGGCCCAGGACTGTTTCAAGGTCCTCCATTTCCCTGTTTACCATCTCATACTGAAGTGACATCTGTGCAAGTTCACGTTTGAGTGCTTTCTCCTCCGGCGAATCAAAAATAACACTAAAAATCAGTCCGTAAATTGCAGCAATGATCAGGGATCCGACTAAGTAGGCAAATGATCTGAGAAGGATAGCTTTGACACCAAGACTTATTTTGTCGAAGCTAAGTGATTCTGGATTGAATTTGTATTTTGGTTTTGCCATAACAGGGCAAAGATACGGAAATCCTTCCTTAAAATAAAACCTGCAAGGTCAGAGCTGCAAAAATGGTTGTTCTGTGTAAATATCTGAATCCTAGCGGAATTTCGACTGTGCCGTAAGGGTTTGAATCATCTCAAAATACTCATCCTCAGTCAGATCATTATTAAAATAATACAGAGGATTTTTATGCTGTCCGAAAAGGTCAATCTGATAATGCAGATGGGGTCCGGTAGATGTTCCGGTGCTTCCCGTAAGACCAATAAGGTCGCCACGCTTAACATTCAACCCTGCACTTACTTTAATATTGCTCAGGTGGCCGTAAGTCGACTGATATCCATATCCGTGATCGATTACTATGCTATTTCCCAGTCCGCCTTTCCACCCCGCTTCAATAACCCTTCCTGAACCCGTTGCATAGACCTCGGTGCCATATGGTGTGCTGAAATCCTGGCCATGATGCCATTGCGGCGTCCCCAGTACAGGATGGACCTCCCTGAACCTCACTCCGTCTCCAAGCCTGTAGGTTACATTAACCGGGCTTATCATCGGAAGATATTCCATTTCACGCTTCCATTCGTTCTTCCTTTCCTCAATTGCCCTGAATGATTCATACTGTACTGTACTCCTGTTTCTCAGATCCTCTACCCTTCTGGCATACCAGATCATCAGTCCGGTATTATCATAGCCTTCCAGCTCCTCATATCTGTTTACACCACCAATTCCCATGCCCCTGACTGAACCCGGGATTGAATCCATATCCAGCACTGGCCGGTAACAGTTCCCATCTGAAAGTTCAAGATAATCAAGAATCTTCTCAGAGTTGTCAATGTCCCTGCTCAGAAGTGAATAGTTGAGCTTTATCTCATCTATTTCCTGCCTGAGAAGCTTTTGCTTTGGAGATCCGAAATGACTGTAGAAAATTGTGTTGTAAAAAACAGAAAGAATAATTGATGCAGCAAGCCACAGAGACAAACGGATAAACCTGTCTTTCCAGGGACGGCGCACCCTTTTGAACTGGAGATCATGTAAGTCAAGAAAGTATTTATGTTTATGCATTCGTGACTTTCGTTCTTTTGGTTTTTTAAAAGCAGACACCAAATCTAAGACAAAAAAGTTAATTTTACAAACTCAAAAACTTCCCAATTATTGCATTAAATTATGCTAAATTCATTAACCGCAAACGAAATAAGAGAACTTTTTTTCAGATTTTTTCGGGATAAAGGGCATACAATAGTGCCTTCGGCACCGATGGTAATTAAGAATGATCCTACACTGATGTTTACCAACGCAGGCATGAATCAGTTCAAGGATATATTCCTTGGACACCAGTTGCCCGGTCCGAGAAGGATAGCAAATTCACAGAAGTGTCTGAGGGTATCAGGGAAGCATAATGACCTGGAAGAAGTCGGGCATGATACCTATCACCACACCATGTTTGAGATGCTTGGGAACTGGTCGTTTGGCGACTATTTTAAAAAAGAGGCTATCGGGTGGGGTTGGGAGTTCCTTACCAGGGAGCTGGGTATTCCTGAAGACCGATTGTACACTACGATATATGAGGGTGATGAAGAGGACAAGATACCGGCTGATATTGAGGCATTGGAATACTGGAAGAAGTGTTTTTCAAATTCTGAAAACAGAATTATTCCCGGATCAAAAAAAGATAATTTCTGGGAAATGGGAGAATCGGGACCATGCGGTCCATGCTCGGAAATACATGTCGACATCAGAGATGATGAAGAAAGAAAGATCAAACCCGGATATGAGCTTGTCAACAAGGGACATCCCCTTGTTCTGGAGATATGGAACCTTGTTTTCATTCAATATAACAGGAAGTCGGATGGCAAGCTTGAACAGCTTCCTGAAAAGCATGTAGACACAGGAATGGGGTTTGAAAGGTTATGCATGGTGGTACAGGGAAAACAATCCAACTATAACACCGACATTTTTCAGCCCCTGATAAGGAAGATCTCTTCTCTGAGCGGAAAGGAATACGGGGAAAATGAAAACACGGACATAGCCCACAGGGTGATCGCCGATCATCTCCGTGCTGTAGCCTTTTCAATTGCTGACGGACAGCTGCCTTCAAATGTAAAGGCAGGTTATGTGATCAGAAGGATCCTCAGAAGGGCAGTAAGGTACGGTTTTACAAGCCTTGGGATGGAAGAGCCTTTTATTTACAAGCTGGTCCCGGTACTGGCTGATGAAATGGGGCAGACCTATCCTGAACTTGTTGCGGGGAAGGAGCATATCTCAAGGATAATCCGTGAAGAAGAGGCATCCTTTCTTAAAACGCTTGGCAAAGGATTGAAAATGATCGAAAAAATGATCGGAGAGCTTAAAAATGACAATAAGAAAACTCTCTCCGGCAAGATCGCATTTGAGTTATACGACACTTACGGATTTCCTTTGGATCTGACCCAGCTTATCCTGAAAGAAAATAATATGGAACTGGATGTCAGTGGATTCGGGAATGAGATGAAAAACCAGAAAGAAAGATCAAGGGAAGATGCAGCAATAGAAGCAGGTGACTGGACGATCGTACGTGCAACCGAAGGAACAGTATTTACGGGATATGATAATACAGAAGATGAAGTTCTCGTGACCCGTTATCGCACAATCAAGGTAAAGGGCAGGGAAACACTTCAGCTGGTTTTTGACAGGACCCCCTTCTATGCAGAATCAGGAGGACAGGTAGGCGATACCGGATACATAGAATCAGACTCTGAAAAAATCACAGTTAAAGATACCGTCAGGGAGAACAATCTGATAGTCCACATCAGCGATGGAAAGATTGTGGATCCATATGCCAGATTCCATGCACGGGTGGATCTGGAGAAACGTAAGATGACCGCAGCCAACCACTCAGCCACTCATCTGATTCATTATGCATTAAGGAAGGTGCTTGGCAAACATGTCGAGCAGAAAGGGTCGCTTGTTACTCCCGACCGGCTTCGTTTCGACTTCAGCCATTTTACAAGACCCACCAGAGAGGAACTGATAAGGGTTGAAATGATGGTCAACAAAATGGTAAGGGAGAGTGTAAGCCGGCAGATTGTGGAAGGATTATCAATGGATCAGGCAAAGGAAATGGGAGCTATTGCCCTTTTCGGCGAAAAGTATGGTGACACGGTCAGAGTGGTGACCTTCGGTGACTCAGTTGAACTGTGCGGAGGAACGCATATTGATAATACCGGAAGCATTGGAATAGTAAAAATCATTTCCGAAGGGGCAATCGCCGCAGGGATACGCAGGCTCGAAGCAGTAACAGCTTCAAAAGCGGAAGAGTATATTAACGAAAAACTTGGAAATGCTGAAGAAGTTGCTGCCATGCTCAAAATAACAGGAGATCTGAAAGAGGGTGTCGGTAAACTGATTGACGAGAATGCATCTTTAAGGAAAAACCTTGAAAAATACCAGACTCAGTTAGCAATGGCCAAAGCTGCCGACCTTGAAAAAACTCAAAAAGTCATAAATGACGTCAGATTGTTTTCAGGTCAGCTTGAATCAGGATCACCCGAAACACTTAAAACAATTGCCTATTATCTTAAGAAGAAATACGAGGATTGCGCAATAATACTCGGAGCGGAATCTGAAGGAAAAGCAAACCTCCTGATCATGCTCAGCGATACTCTTGTCAAAGGGAAGAAAATAGACGCTGTTGCAGTAATAAAGGAGATTGCCGGTGAAATCAGGGGAGGAGGCGGAGGTCAACCCTTCTTTGCCACTGCAGGGGGTAAAAATCCCTCGGGGATCTCTGCAGCCCTGAGAAAGGCGGAGGAGAATATCACCAGAATGATCTGAAACATTTTCAGCACCTTCTGCAACCGGAAAATTGTCAATATTTTCCCAGTCGAAAATGTTCCAAATAATCAACTTATGTAACTAGTTACCCTATTGTATTTTACTCCCTTGCGATCAGGCAATCTCCCCAGACTCTGTCATCTAGGGATCCGTATTATGAGTGACTCCAATATCCTGAAATTGTCATAGGGTTAACCGTAAGCAGAATGTAATCAACATTTAATTTTCGTATTTTTGGAACTTTCAATGAATAATGATGAAAGAGATAAGGATTAAATTATTCCTTTTAGTCTGGATATTTGAATTGCTGATCGGTTCCTGTGCCCCTGAAGCGTGCCTTGAAGAAACAGAATCGATGCTGAAGGCATCACTTTTCGATAATGCAACGAAGAAGAAGGCTTCACCCGACAGCCTTACATTATACGGCCTTAATCGTGAAGAAGACAAGCTTTATGACAGATCGCAGGGAGTGCAACAGGCTCTCTTTCCGCTGGATCCCTCCTCAGACAACTGCACTTTTATCATCAGAATCGACAGCATAAGTGATACGATCACGTTCAGGTACACATCCAATCCACGCCTGATTTCAAAGGAATGTGGCTATACCGTTAACTTCAACCTGACTGATACTCCCTTTTACACCAGGAATGCAATTGATTACATATATACTGCCAAAAGGAAAATAACAACTTACAATGAGGAGAACCTGCGTATTTTTTATTAATCTCCTGTTTCTACTTAATCCTGTGATTATCAGATCCCAGGACACGATACTTTTCCCCCTTAAAATAAGGGCCGGAGTGGATATTGCTGGACCTGCATCATATTTTCTTGACAAGGAAAAACTAAGCCTTGAAGGATTTTTATCGCTCG
>CAZTDW010000028.1:0-5243 GCA_964611835.1 uncultured Rikenellaceae bacterium
TCCGGCCAAATATCTTCAATACTTCCATAAATATCTCCCTCATCTTCAATCTCCTGCAAGTTCTCAATTACTTCCATAGGGGCACCTGATCTGATTGCAAAATCAATCAGCTCATCCTTCGTTGCAGGCCACGGGGCATCTTCAAGTTTTGATGCTAATTCAAGTGTCCAGTACATGCTAACTGTTGTGTTAAAGTGTAACAAAAGTTTGCAAATATATATATTATTTTATATAAAAAACAATACTATATTTTAACTTTTTCCGTATTTTAGACAGTCCACTTAACACACTGTATGTCAAGCTCTAAGCTAAGCTGACGCGACAGAACGAATAAATAGTCGGCAAGGCGGTTCAACAATTTCATAATTATGCCGGGCACTTCCTCAAGGGAATCGAGTTTCGCCACTGAACGCTCTGCCCGCCGGCAGACACATCTGGCAATATGACAACCGGATACGGCCAAATGGCCGCCCGGCAAAATGAAATTCTTTATTGCAGGCAATCCTGATTCCATTCTATCAATTTCATCTTCAAGCTTTTGAAGGGAATCTTTGTGAGGCAGATATTTATCCTCAACCTTATTACCGGAAGCAACAATATAGGCACATCTCATTAACTGATCCTGAACATAGATCAGGAAATCTTTTCTTTTTTCATTTTCATTATAGTCTGCCAGGTGGCCGATCCATGAGATCAATTCGTCTATTGATCCGCATGCATCAATTCTGGGATGGAACTTTGGTACGCGGGTTCCTCCCGACAAAGATGTACTTCCGTCATCGCCTTTCCTGGTATATATTTTCATCACTTCAAGGTTAACCTGCCAATCCGGCATCAAAAATCAGGAAATAACCCTTTGTTTATATTTCTCATTTACATAATCCTGATGTACGATGCCGTCGAGCAGTCGAATGATCCTTGCTGCATGATTGGCAATATCTTCCTCGTGGGTAACAAGGATCACTGTATTGCCTTTTTTATGAATATCGTCAAGAAGTCCCATTATATCGAGCGATGTCTTGCTGTCGAGGTTTCCGGTAGGTTCGTCCGCAAGTATTATCGACGGCTTGTTTACAAGGGCTCTGGCAATTGCCACTCTTTGCCTCTGTCCGCCCGACAGCTCATTAGGCTTATGGGTCATACGGTCGCTGAGGCCAACCTGATCGAGTGTTTCCATGGCAACCTTTTCCCTTTCAGCCTTTGGCATACCCGCATATATCAAAGGAAGTGTAACATTTTCGAGGGCAGTGTACCGTGGAAGAAGGTTAAAGGTCTGAAATACGAATCCGATTTCTTTATTTCTTATCTCTGCAAGAAAATCATCCTCCATTTTGCTCACATCGGTACCGTTCAATATGTATGTTCCGCTTGTGGGAGTATCGAGACATCCCAGCAGGTTCATCAGGGTTGATTTACCTGAACCTGAAGGTCCCATTATTGCAACGTACTCATTTTTTTCAATGTTAATTGTAACCGATCTGAGAGCCTTGACTATAACTGATCCTACCTGGTAATTCTTTACAATATCATGAATTTCAATTACTCTGTCCATAATGAGTTTTTATTAGGGTTCGAAATTAGATTAATTAAACCAATTTTGGAATTTTATCTGCTTAATTTTTGTTAATACCTGACCATATAACTTCCCGGGGTAATTTCCTTTCGGAAAAAAACTATTCCCATTTTAAAAATATCAATTGAAGCAGTAACTCTGCCGTCGTTTTTTATGATGTCCCATGCTTCAGCCATTTCAGATGAATGGTTGATATCATCAAGTATTACAACTGTATTATTTCCGGAGATCCCGGCAACCTGATCAAAATAACTGACCGTGGGTTCTTTCCTGTGATTCCCGTCAATAAACACCAGTCCGGGGCAGATACCCAGCCTGCTTATTTCAGGGAAAATTTCCTCGAAACGCCCATTCAGCTGTTTTATGTTTGAAATTCCTGCCTCACCGAAATTGCTGCAGGCGATTTCAGAAGCAGCACTGCAGCCTTCCATTGTATAGACTGTTGCTTCGGGACAGGATAATGCCAGATACATAGTGCTTATCCCCAATGAAGTACCAAACTCAACTATAAGCGGTTGTCCGAAAACAGAAGATAACCTGGAAAGAAGATAACAGTATTTTTCCGGTACCGAAGAATTCTTTGCAATGTCTGATACTTTTCTTTTATCCGATTTCATTTTTCCTGAACCTGAGCCATAATCACAGAAATTTATCAGATGGGAATCGTTCACCATTTTTTTTCTTATGGCTTCAATTTTAAAGACAATTCCCGGATCAATTTTATTCTGAAAGATCCGTGATATTACATCAAAAAGGAACGGACCGTGAATTCCATGACCCTTCCGGTGGCCCGACCGGAGCAAATAGCGTGCATATTCTGCTATCGTAAACAATTCCACTTTCCGCCGACAAATAAAGTTAGGACAGGTCTTCAAAATTAGTTATTTTCGGATATCTGATTTATCATGCCTTTAAGGATGATCTTTGATCAACCGGCCGGGATGATAATCAATTTATCAAATTATGGAGGAATTTCTTGATACGAATATCACCTATCTTCCGGGAGTAGGTCCAAAGCGTGCCGAGCTTCTGGGAAAAGAAGTGAATATTTTCACATTCCGTGACCTGCTTTATTATTTTCCATACAAGTATGTAGACAGAACCAGATTTTACAAGATTCATGAGCTTGATCCGGACCTGCCTCATGTTCAGATCAAAGGCTCAATTACCGGATATTCGAGCGAGGGTTATGGCGCTGGTAAAAGGCTTACAGCCGATTTCCGTGATGAAACCGGAATAATAAAACTCGTTTGGTTCAAGGGCACCAAATGGATTACCTCGACATATCTGCCAGGGGTGGAGTATATTGTTTTCGGAAAACCGGGGATCTTCAACGGGATGATCAATATTATTCATCCTGAGATTGACTCTGCGGAAAAGGTGGAAAAAAGTATAAATGCAGGACTGCAGGCTCAGTACAGCACAACCGAAAACCTGAAAAACCATTTTGTAACTTCAAAGACCATAAGCAAGCTGGTTGAGAATCTGCTCAGGCAGATCAAATTCCGCATCCCTGAAACCATACCATCCTACATGGTGACAAAATATCACCTGATGGATCTCCATGATGCTTTTTTCAAGGTACATTTTCCGGCAACTCCGGATGAGATGGAAAGATCGCGGTACAGATTCAAATTCGAGGAGCTTTTCTACATCCAGCTTAATCTTTTAAGGTTCAAGACAAACAGGAACATTAAAATCAGGGGATTTGTTTTCTCAAGCGTCGGCCATTATTTCAATACTTTTTATTACAACTACCTGCCTTTTTCACTTACTGAAGCTCAGAAAAGGGTGATAAAGGAGATCCGCAGGGATCTTGGATCAGGCAGGCAGATGAACAGGCTGCTTCAGGGTGATGTGGGAAGCGGCAAAACCCTTGTTGCCCTTATGTGCATGCTTATCGCCATTGACAACGGTTATCAGACATGCCTGATGGCACCCACTGAAATACTTGCCAATCAGCATTATCAGACCATTTCCAGGCTGCTCGGCGACATTGACATTAAGGTAAGCCTCCTGACCGGGTCTTCAAAAAAAAGTGCGCGCAAAAAAATCGATGAAGGGCTAACGGATGGTTCTCTGAAAATACTGATAGGAACCCATGCGCTTATAGAGGAAAATGTGCAGTTCAGGAATCTGGGACTAGTAATAATTGATGAACAGCACAGGTTCGGGGTAGCGCAGAGGGCAAGGCTGTGGGAGAAAAGCTCAAATCCCCCCCATGTGCTTGTCATGACGGCCACGCCAATCCCGCGCACACTAGCCATGACCCTCTACGGTGACCTCGACGTATCGGTAATTGATGAGCTTCCTCCTGGCAGGGTGCCTGTAAAAACGATGCACTTCATGGAATCGGAGAGAAACAAGGTATTTGGATTTTTAAGGAACCAGATCAGTGCGGGCAGGCAGATCTTTATAGTGTATCCTCTTATAAAAGAATCGGAAAAGATGGATTACAGGGACCTTGAGGATGGATGGGATACGATCACAAGGATTTTTCCTGCACCAGAATATTGTGTAAGCATAGTGCACGGAAGAATGAGTGCTGCAGACAAAGAGTCATCGATGAGGCTTTTCAAGGATGGATCAGCACATATTCTTGTCGCCACCACAGTAATTGAAGTAGGTGTCGATATTCCAAATGCAACGGTAATGGTCATCGAGAGCGCCGAAAGGTTTGGACTGTCACAGCTCCACCAGTTAAGGGGACGGGTTGGCAGGGGTGCGGATCAGTCTTATTGCATTCTGATGAGCTCGGATAAATTGTCAAAAGAAGCAGCAAAAAGAATAGAGGTCATGATAAGGACAAGCGATGGTTTTGAGATTGCAGAAACCGATCTTCAGCTGAGAGGGCCCGGTGACATTGAAGGGACCACCCAGAGCGGAATCCCATTCGACCTCAGGATCGCAAATCTAGGAAAGGACGGACAAATAATTGAATATGTAAGGCATATTGCCGAGGAAATTCTTTCAAATGATCCATCGTTGGAAGATGGGAAAAACATGATCCTGAAAACCGAATTGAAGAGGCTTTTCGGAGTAAGGCAATCATGGAGCAATATAAGCTGACCAGGTAAATTAGAATGATTCTAAATAATTATCGGCATTTCAAAATCTGACAAAAGGCAGGAAGTAATTTTAAAGGATTTGTAAATTTGCCGACTTCGAATTCACTGTCTATGCATATGAGAGCGATTGGTAAGTCGGGAACAATACAACATGAAGGTACGGTGCAGAAGGTCGGCAGTGATTCAGTCGTTGTAGACATTACTTCAGTATCTGCCTGCTCCGGATGTCATGCGGAAGGTTTCTGCAGTTTATCTGACAAGAAGGAGAAATCTGTAAAGATTGCCGGCAGTTACAATGTCGCACGGGGAGAAAGGGTAACTGTGGTGATGAATGAATCAACTGGTTTCAGGGCTGTGATTCTTAGTTATGTAATTCCCCTTTTTATACTGCTTCTCGCAATTGTGATTCTGACCTCACTGTCTGTTAATGAATTAACAGCAGGATTAATCTCGATAGCCGTTCTTGTTCCCTATTTTATAATTCTTTATTTTGTAAGACACCGGATTGACCGGAGTTTTTTCTTCACTTTAAAAAGGTAATTGATGAGTACGACCATTATCATAACAATTGTTTCCTTAAGTCTGCTGGCACTGGTTTCTGC
>CAZTDW010000028.1:5253-26569 GCA_964611835.1 uncultured Rikenellaceae bacterium
ATTATATTTTGTTGCGCAAAGGTTTAAAGTATTTGAAGATCCAAGAATTGATGAAGTTCAGGCGGTGCTTCCTGCAGCCAATTGCGGTGGTTGCGGTTTTGCCGGTTGCCGCAATTTTGCAGAAGCGCTTGTGAAGGCAGACACTTTTGAAGGATTAAACTGCCCTGTAGGGGGTGCGCCTGTGATGAATGAGGCTGCAAAGATCCTGGGTAAGGTTGCTGCCGCTGTTGATCCGACGGTTGCGGTTTTGCTGTGCAACGGCAGCCCTGAATACCGTCCAAAAACTTCCAGGTACGATGGAGCATCAGAGTGCCGGATCTCACACATGCTTTACCTGGGCGATACTGATTGCAGCTATGGTTGTCTTGGCGATGGGGACTGTGTGAGGGCATGCAATTTCGGGGCTATGTACATGGATCTGAATACCGGGCTTCCCGTAATTATTGACGATAAATGCGTGTCATGCGGGATGTGCGTCAAAGCATGCCCGCGGCATCTGATTGAACTCCGCAGGAGAGCCAAAAAAGACAGGAAAATATATGTGGCATGCTCCAACTGCGACAAGGGAGGACCCGCCAGGAGGGCGTGCAAGGTAGCCTGCATAGCCTGCGGAAAATGCGTTAAAGTATGTGAATTCGATGCGATAACGATAGAGAACAACCTGGCCTATATTGATGCTGCAAAATGCACTTTCTGCAGGAAGTGTGTGGTGGAATGCCCGACAAATTCGATCCTGGAAATAAATTTTCCACCCCGGAAGCCAAAGGCAGAGCCACAGGCTGAGGTAGCAAAAGCGTAGTTTGTTTTTAATAAAATATCTGAATAGTGATAAAAACATTTCCCACCGGAGGGGTTCATCCACCCGAGGACAAGATTACAGCAAGTACTCCGATAAAGTATCTCCCTGTGCCTGAAAGTGTTATTATTCCTGTGTCGCAGCATATCGGTGCTCCTGCAAATCCAACTGTCAACAAAGGTGAAAGCGTGAAGGTTGGTCAGGTCATAGCGGCAGGCAAGGGATTTGTTTCCGCAAATATTCATTCGTCAGTTTCGGGCAAAGTAAACAAGGTTGACTATATAGTCGACAGCACGGGTTTTAAGCAGACTGCGGTATTCATTGATGTTGAAGGAGATGAATGGATCGAGACTATTGACCGGAGCAGCAATATCCGTAAAGAAACAGGCCTTACTTCCGAAGAAATAATAAAAAGATGCCTGGATTCGGGTATCGTTGGGCTGGGCGGGGCAACATTTCCCTCTCACGTAAAGCTTACAGTACCTTCTGGGAAAAAATGTGATGTCCTGATTATCAATGGCGTCGAATGTGAACCATTCCTGACATCAGATCACAGGCTGATGCTGGAGAAGGGTGAAGAGATCATTGAAGGAATCCGCATCCTGATGAGAGCATTGAGGGTGGAAAAGGCTATGATCGGGATTGAGAACAACAAGCCTGATGCAATCGCCAACCTCAAAAAGCTGGCATCAGTATATGGTAACATCAGTGTTCACCCCTTAAAGGTGAAATATCCGCAGGGAGCAGAAAAACAGCTGATCAAAGCCCTCACAAAAAGAGAGGTTCCATCGGGCCGGCTTCCTCTCGATGTAGGTGCCGTAGTGCATAATGTGGGAACTGTCTTTGCAGTTTATGAAGCTGTTCAGAAGAACAAACCGCTTTTTGAACGGGTAGTTACTATCACCGGCAAATTTCTTTCCAGTCCCGGTAATTATTTTGTCAGGACAGGTACACCGCTTCGCCATCTTATAGCTGCTGCCGGCGGACAACCCGACAGCACCGGGAAGATTATAAACGGGGGGCCGATGATGGGGAAGGCGATTGTCAATGCCGATGTGCCGGTTGTCAAAGGAATGTCGGGTGTAGTACTTTTTGATGATGGAGAATCGGCAAGGAAACCTGTCGAGCCCTGCATCAGATGTGCAAAATGCGTTTCGGTATGTCCTCTTGGCCTTGAGCCATATCTGTTGATGACCCTGTCGGAAAAGACCATGTTTGAGAGGGCTGAGAAGGAAAGGATCACTGATTGCATGGAATGCGGATGCTGCAGTTTTACATGTCCTGCAAACCGTCCGCTGCTTGATTATATAAGGCTTGGAAAATCGACAGTGATCAAAATGATACGTGAAAGAAACCTAAAATAGGAATACCGGAAAAATATGAGCAATCTGCTGAATGTATCTCAATCTCCCCATATTCACGGGAAAGAATCGACACAGAAACTGATGTTGAATGTTGTTATTGCCCTGCTTCCGGCATTATTCACATCGGTATTTTATTTTGGACTGGGAGCAATAATAGTGACGCTGACATCTGTTGTTTCGTGCCTTCTGTTTGAATACCTTATTCAGAAATTCCTACTAAAAAAGCCGCTTTCAATAACTGACGGCTCGGCTCTTGTAACAGGTCTGCTGCTTGCCTTCAATCTTCCTTCAAACATGCCGGTATTCATTGTGATAATCGGAAGCTTTGTTTCAATAGGAGTTGCAAAAATGACTTTTGGAGGCCTGGGAAGTAATCCCTTTAATCCGGCACTTGTGGGAAGGGTATTCATGCTGATATCTTTTCCCGTTCAGATGACCTCATGGCCGGTTCCCAAGGGATTCGGCACCGGATATACCGATGCAGTTACCGGGGCAACGCCGCTTGCGGTTATAAAGGAAGGCCTGAAAAATGGTGAGTCACTTTCAAAACTGATGGGTGAAATACCCACTCCGGCACAGATGTTCCTTGGCAACATGGGTGGATCGATGGGTGAAATTGCCGCAATAGCCCTGCTGATAGGATTTATTTATCTCCTTGCAACAAAGGTAATAACATGGCATATCCCGGTATCGGTCGTAGGAACAATCGCAATATTTACTGCGATCCTGTGGCTTATGAATCCTGAGAAAAATGCAGATCCGATGTTTCATATTCTTGCCGGGGGTGTACTTCTTGGAGCGATCTTCATGGCCACCGATTATGTGACCTCCCCGATGGTGCCCAAGGCAATGATCATTTACGGGTGCGGAATCGGAATTATTACTGTTGTCATCAGGGTCTATGGAGCTTATCCCGAAGGGGTTTCTTTTGCCATACTGATAATGAATGCATTTGTGCCACTTATGAACACATATATTAAGCCGAAACGATTTGGAGAGGAGGTAAAAAATGGCTAAAACTGAATCGACATTTAAGAACATGGTGATATCGCTAACGTTGATATCTCTTGTAGCTTCAGCCTGCCTTGGATTTGTTTACGAAATGACAAAGGAGCCTATCGAGCTGGCAAATCTCAATAAGAAACTCGATGCGATAAAGCAGGTAGTGCCGGAATTTACAAACAATCCGAATGATGAGATGTACAGGTTGCCTACCGGAGAAGGAGACAGCCTTGACATATATCCTGCAAAGAAAGATAATGAGATTGTCGGTTATGCCGTAAATACATATACTTCAATGGGGTTCAGCGGCAATATTAGCCTTATGGCCGGATTTAAACCTGATGGAACAATAATCAATATCACTGTGCTGGAGCAGAAAGAGACCCCGGGACTTGGAACCAAAATGGCAGAGCCGGCTTTCAAAGATCAGTTCATCGATAAGAATCCGGGCGATTTTGTTCTCAGGGTAAAGAAAGACGGAGGGCCTGTTGATGCAATTACAGCAGCCACAATAAGCTCCAGGGCATTTTGCGATGCAGTACAACGTGCATATAATGCACTTCAGGAAGGAGGAAAACAATGAATCAGATACAAAACTTTACAAAAGGATTTTTCAAGGAGAATCCTATTCTGGTGCTGGTACTCGGATGTTGCCCTACCCTTGCAACAACCACGTCGGCAATCAACGGACTGGGAATGGGAATTGCCACCGTTTTTGTGCTTGTGGGATCAAATATGGTCATATCCATGCTATCAAACCTTATTCCCGACAAAGTAAGGATACCCGCATTCATAATCATAATTGCCTCCTTTGTTACAGTTGTGGATCTTATCATGAAGGCTTATGTGCCAGATCTTTATGAGACTCTGGGGATTTTTATTCCACTGATTGTTGTCAATTGCATTGTCCTTGGAAGAGCTGAAGCCTTTGCCAGCAAAAACAGCATCCTTTCGTCGGTCGTTGACGGATTGGGGATGGGACTCGGCTTTACAATGGCACTTGGTATTCTGGGAGCATTCAGGGAAATCGTCGGCAGCGGTTCCATTTTTAATTACAGGTTCATCCAGGGAGACGGCATACTTGTATTTATTCTGGCTCCGGGAGCTTTTATCGCGCTTGGTTACCTTATAGCCCTAGTCAACCGGATAAAAAACAAATAAAACACTACTGAGATGGAATATATAATCATAATTATATCAGCCGTATTCGTCAACAATGTTGTTCTCGCGCAGTTTCTGGGCGTTTGCCCTTTCCTTGGAGTATCAAACAAAGTAAATACTGCTATCGGGATGAGCGGTGCGGTAACTTTCGTTATGGTACTTGCAACAATTGTCACATACCTGATCCAGACATTCGTCCTTGATACTCTGGGCATTGGTTTCATGCAGACAATTACATTCATATTGATCATTGCTGCCCTCGTCCAGATGGTTGAGATCATACTCAAGAAGATAAGCCAGCCCTTGTATCAGGCTCTGGGGATCTTTCTGCCCCTTATTACCACCAACTGTGCCGTTCTCGGAGTCGCAATCCTCGTTATCAGGAAAGAATACAACCTGCTTGAAGGTGTGGTATACAGCGCAGCCACAGCAATAGGTTTCGGACTTGCCCTTATTATTATGGCCGGCATCAGGGAACAATTTGAGCTTGCGGATATTCCCAAAGGCATGAAGGGAGTTCCCATATCTCTTGTGACTGCAGGAATACTTGCACTGGCATTTATGGGATTCACAGGCATAGTAAAATAATAATCGGCCTTGCGGGAATCCTGAAGTGTAATTATCCTGCTTTAACTTCTTCAATTTGCACTGAAAACAGAAAATATTTCGTTAATTGTATATTATTTTCTGACTCATTAGCAGATGGGACTATCTGAATATTACGAGATACTGGGATGTCCTTTAAATTCTTCAGTTGACGAAATAAAACGAACCTACAGACGAAAAGCGCGTCAATATCATCCTGACGTCAACCATGAACCAGATGCTATAGAAAAGTTTATCAGAATTACCGAAGCTTACGATTTTATTATTGCAAACCACAACAAGGTACTATGCGGGGATGAGGAGTTTGACAGGATAATGGAAGAATGGAGAAAATTCAGGCAGGAAAGGTCGAAACAACGTGCACAATATTATGCGAGAAGCTCTTATGTCCGCTTCAAGAACAGCAAGTACTACAAATCAACAAGGATACTTAACGCATCATCAATAATTTTCGGATTTGCAATATCTGTACTGGTACTTACTTATACGATAGCCGGTTATTTATTCAGGATTAAACACCCGCTGGCAGGTATTGAAAATCCTTCGGTATTCACCTTTATCCTTCTGCTGATATTCAGCCTCATCCTCATAGTGGTTTCATTCATATACTTAAAGGTATATATTGATTCAAACCGTAAACAAAAAAGGAAATAGATTGCAGCTGGCATACTTTTTGAGCGTTATAATCCGGTAACGTCACATAATTTTACATTTCTTCTTTTCAGCTCTATTCAGGACTTAAATCAGAAAATCATGAGAAGAATAATCATAAAGATTTCATCAATGGGTTTGATCCCGATATCGATGATGATGTTTTCCTGCAGCAAGGCTGAAGAAACCTATCCGACAGAACCGGTTCCGATTAACCTTACTGCAGAACAAATAAAACTGATAGAGTCGGAGAATTCATTTGCTTTTGATATTTTCACCCAGGTACTCAATTCCTCCGAGGAAAGTGAAAATATCCTAATCTCGCCACTTAGCATTTCCATTGCCCTTTCAATGACTTTGAACGGGGCTGACGGAGATACACGAGACGCAATCATAGAGGCATTGCGACTGCAAGGCATCACACCTGATGAAGTCAACAATTCTTATAAAAGCCTGGCAAAAGAGCTTCTGTCTGTTGATAAGAGGGTACTGATTTCAATTGCCAACTCAGTATGGACGGAAGAAGAGTTTCCAGTCAGACAGGCGTTTATAGACATTCTTAATAACTATTATGATGCTGAATCCAGATCATTTGACATACATGATCCATCCACGCCTGACATAATCAATACATGGATAGAAGAAAAAACCAACAAGCTTATCAAAAACATGATAAGTGAACTTGACGACAATACCGTTATGTTGCTGATAAATGCAATCTATTTCAAGGGTAAGTGGAAAAATCAATTCGATGCTTCCAAAACCACAAATGGACCATTCTATAAAGCAGACAATACTTTAGTGGATGTACCAATGATGAAGCAGACAGAGAATTTCAAAGCATTCAGTGGAAATGGATTCATAATTGCCGAACTTCCGTACGGACAGGGCAATTACGTAATGGATGTCCTTATCCCCGATAATGGCAAAAGCCTGAGTACTTTTATCACTGAAATAAACGATGCAAATTTTACATCATGGCTCAGTCAGATGGATTCCCGGAAAACCGATATTACATTTCCAAGGTTTAAATACGAATACAAAAAGGAATTAAAGGAGATACTGTCGGACATGGGCATGGGGATTGCATTTACGGACAATGCTGATTTTTCAGAAATATCAGAGCTCTATGATCTTTATATAAGTTTTATAAAGCATCAGGCTTTTATTGAGACCAATGAAGAAGGGACTGAAGCTGCTGCGGCAACCGTTGTGGGTTTTGAAGTAACAAGCGCACCCGATTTTCTTGTCTTGAATCTTGATCGTCCCTTCATTTACATAATCAGAGAAACAACGACCAACTCAATTGTTTTCATGGGCAGGCTTTCAGATCCGTCGGTGAACTGATGAATATGAGACTACCCGGCTTAACCGGGAGGAATCAGCTGCACTTAATAAAGTTGAAAGGGATCTTCAACACCGAGGAAAAGTACTCACCGCGTTCAAGGATATCTTCATCACCATCCTCGTAGTACCAGTTGACAATAAATTTCCTGTTCTTCAGCTTAACCAGTGCAATCGTATGCATAAGCCTGACAAGCATTTTGGCGCTGGCACTGTTGAAATACTCCAGATTGATGTCAATACATGTAACTTCCGCAGGATCTTTTATATACTCCTCGATCCAGGACTCAACGGGTTTGAAAAATCCTGCCGTATTCTCATGAATCGAACGGCCACTGATCCTGATGAAGCCTCCCGGGTCCAGATGGACTTCGGGGGTGCTGTTTGTTCCTGCAATCCTGATCTCCTTCATCTGCCAAAATCTTTTTAAATAATCAGATACTTTAAACTTGTAGGTTAATTGAACCTGTCAAATGCCGGGTCATTGAAATTTTCTTTTGAAATAATCCGCTTTTTTGCCTCTATTTCATGAATTATTCTTACAACAGCCTTATTGACAGGGACTTTTATGTTATGCTTTTCAGCATTCCTTACAATGTAACCATTCAGATAGTCAATTTCCGATGGCTTGCCCCTTTCGAGCGACTGCAGGCTCGAAGATTTAAGCCTTCTGTATTTGAATCCTATCAGTCGTATCATCTGGTGTCTTCTGAAGTCAGAAACGGGGCCGGTCCCTTCAATGAATTTCTTGAAATCCAGCTTTCCTCCAAACACTTCAATCCGGATCTTCATTCTGTCTGCCACGGCCACCGACTCTCTTATTATTTCAATGAAAATCCTTCTGATCTTTGCAGCTGAAAGCATTTTACCCAGGTAGAGTCCGCAGATTGCCCCCAGTGATGTGATGCATGAATTAATTATCAGTTTTGAATACAGATGGCCCATAATATTGTCTGTCATCCTTACGGGAACTATTGAAGAAAGGGCATCTGCAACAAGTGAAAGGTACTCATCCGGTGGCCTGCCGGGATATCCCAATATGAAGTCGCCTGCCGAAGTCATTTCCAGGTTCCCCTGTGATTCCATTGTTGCACCCCAGCCTGTGACGCATCCTATAACCTTCTTCCCTCCTGCCACTGTCATAAGGTCATCTTCAACAATTCCGTTCTGCATGGAAACAAAACAGCCGTCATCCTTCAGGAGAAATGCTGATTCTACTGCGGCATCAACCATATCGGTCGCCTTTGTTGCATGAAGTATTACATCTTTTTTACTGGCTGGCAACTTTGCGGATGAATATGCGGGAAGTTTTACCGAAAAACTGCCGCAAGTCCCTTTTACATTTAAGCCATGATTGGATATAAGAGATGCATATTCATCATATTTACAGATTATTTCAACATCATATCCATTTTTCTTCATCAGGGCAGCTGTAATCCCACCTACAGCTCCGGCGCCAAGCACCAGGAATGACAGATCGCGGCTTTTCATAAACAAAATATTACAGGATCACAACCGGGCAAGGGGAATTACTTCCTGACCGGCAAACTCCCCCCGAAGATATTTATAATAACCGGTAATTCCTATCATTGCAGCATTATCGGTTGTATAGCTGAATGGAGGGATGTATGTATTCCATCCTCTTTTCACACCCTCCCTTGTTAATGCATCCCGCAGCCCGGAATTCGCTGAGACTCCTCCTGCAATCCCGATTTCTTTTATCCCGGTCTGCAACGAAGCCTTTACAAGCTTGCTGATCAGAATTTCCACTATTGTATGCTGAAGTGATGCACAAAGGTCAGGAACATTTTTACCGATAAAGTCAGGGTCTTCCTTTGTTTTGTCGCGCAGAAAATACAGAAAACTGGTTTTTAAACCGCTGAAGCTGAAATCCAGACCCCTGATAACAGGTTTGGCAAATCTGAATGCAGACTTATTTCCCAGTTTTGCCTGTTTGTCGATAACGGGTCCGGCAGGATAAGGCAATCCCATTATTTTTCCGCACTTGTCAAAAGCTTCTCCTGCAGCATCATCAATAGTATTGCCTATGACATCCATTTCAAGATAGTCTTTCATTACGATCAGTCTTGTATGGCCGCCTGAAACAAGCAGGCACAGAAACGGGAATCCGGGAATTTTATGGCCGGCCTTTCTTTCAAGGATGAAATGCGCAAGCACATGAGCCTGAAGATGGTTGACTTCAATCATGGGTATTTTTCGTGCCAGTGCAAATCCTTTTGCAAAGGAGGTGCCCACCAGAAGTGAACCCAACAAACCGGGGCCCCGGGTGAATGCCACAGCATCTACTTCTCCCCTGCTGATGCCGGCCTGTTTTATGGCAACATCAGTAACAGGAACAATATTGGCCTGATGTGCCCTTGAAGCAAGTTCAGGTACAACCCCCCCGTATATCCTGTGTATCTCCTGGCTGGCAATAAGATTCGAAAGAATGTAACCGTCCCTTATTACGGCAACGGATGTATCATCACAGGATGATTCGATAGCTAAAATGGTAACTGCCATCAGTACTTTGAATTTCCGTATATTTTAGGTTATTTTGCCAATGATTTTTAATACATTACAAAAATGCTCAAAAGTATTAAAAAATCATTTAAGTATCTGGCTATATTTATCGGTATCATTTTGCTGGTACCTACTTCCTTTTATCTTTTGATTCAGATTCCGGATATTCAGACATTTATTGTTAAAAGAATAACAGCACATTATTCCGACCAGATTAAATCGACCATTACTGTAGGGCGTTTCGAATATGCATTTTTCAATAAGCTTATACTGGAGAATGTACTTATCAAGGACCAGAATAATGATACTCTTATCTATTCTGAAAAAATAACTGCAGGGATCCGGAGGCTGGATCTTCGAAGCACCAATATAAGATTTGGCAGGATCGAGTTAAGGAAGCCCTATGTTGCTCTGATAACCGATACTACAGGACTGATGAACCTGAACTGGTATCTCGACATGCTGGGTTCGTCAGATACAACGTCATCGGGGAAACAAAGCAATGTGTCAATAGAACAGGCTGAATTAATCGGAGCACGGTTCAGTTTGGTTGACAGAAGAAACGGGGCCGGCAAGGGCATGCTCGATTTCGGGAACCTGCATATCGACAGCATTGATGCAGAAATCCGGAATTTTTTGGTAAAAGGTGACTCAACATCCTTTAATATCAGCCGGCTTGCCTTCTTTGAAAAAAACGGCTTTATTGTGAAAGATCTTGTCAGTTCTGTGGCTCTTGCAGATCATGACATATTATTCAGTGACGTTAAGATCAAAACGGGCAAAACCGATCTGAAAGCCGATCATGTGTCGCTCATCGCAGATTCATCCGCTTCATTCGGAAGATTTACTGAAGAGGTTCGGCTTGATATCCTCCTTCACAGGTCCTTTGTCTCCACAACTGACCTGCAGTACTTCCTTCCTTTCCTCGAAGGATCAGATGAAACGGTTGAAGTGTCAGGGCGGGTAGCGGGTACCGTAGGTGAACTTAAGGGAAGAAACATAAATCTGCGTTATGGTTCCGGGACTAGTCTTGAATGTGATTTTGATTTTTCAGGTCTCTCAACAATTGATGAAGCCTTTATTCATGTCGGAGTAAATTCCCTGATTACCAGTGCCCCTGATATTGAGAGAATTTATTTGCCGGGAAAAGGACGAATGAAATTACCTGAAGTGCTCCACAAGCTGGGAAATGTGACATTTGATGGCAGCTTTACTGGTTTCGTTTCTGACTTTGTCACCTATGGAAAAATAGGGACGGAGAAGGGTCACCTGAGGACAGATTTGTCTGTAAGGCCATATCAGAATAACAGGTTTAAAATAAGAGGGCTTATTGCAGGAAGCGGCATTGACCTTGGTGAGCTTACCGGGAGGCAGGAATTATTGGGCAAAATGAGCATGGAGACAACCATTGACGGTTTTGCTTCCTCGCTGGAAAGGATTGAAGGTAACCTGACGGGGATGATTGACAGTATCCAGATCAACAATTACATATACAGGAATGTATCAGTCAACGGACTTTTTACTGAAAAGACCTGGGACGGCAGCATAAGCATCTCCGACAGAAATATAAGGATGGATCTTCTGGGAATGTTCGATTTCAGGAAGGATCTGCCCGAGTTTGACTTTACACTTAATCTGGCAGAATCGAATCTTCATGAACTGAACATCGACAAATCCGACTCAACTTCGGCACTCTCTATGCTTGTGACAGCAAATTTCAGGGGTAACAATATTGACAATCTGTTTGGTGAGATAAAGCTTCTTAATTCAACCCTCAGAAAATACGGTAACAATCTTGATCTTTATAATTTTTCACTTAAAGCGTTTACTGACAACAATAAGCCGGCAATATCGCTCAAAACGGATTTTGTTGATGCAGACCTCAGAGGCTATTACAACTTCGGGGATCTGAACAATGTGTTTAAATCTGTGCTTGCCTCACTGATGCCGGCCAGATTCAGGGTGCCTGATGAAGGGAAGGGCCAGATCAGAAATGATTTCAATTTCACGGTAAACTTCAAAAACACTGATAAGATCAACAATTTTTTCAGGACAGGATTACTTATAGCCGACAAAAGCACGATTATCGGGGGTGTCCATCCAGGAGACATCATTCGCCTCGGTGTTAAATCAAGATCGCTGACCGTCAGAAAGAATACTTTCCGTGATCTGACCTTTGATGCAGGATGCTATGATGGAAAGCTTAATGCCGAATTAAAAAGCAGCGGATTATCACTTCTTGGAGAATCGGATCTGAAGGGATTTACTTCAACCATCAGTACAGTGCCTGATAATTTTGTATTCAACCTCTTCTGGGATAACAGGGAAAGGATAAAAAACCAGGGCAATCTCAGGGCAATAGGATATTTCAACACGGAGGAAGATCAAAGACCGGTACTCCATATTAATATCGATTCATCGGAAATATACACCCGCAATAACCTTTGGAAAATCAGGCGATCTGATATTTCCCTTGATTCAACTTCGGTTGATTTCAATAAGATAATGATTGTAAATGAAAAGAACTATTACCTTGTCGACGGAAAAATATCCGAGAATCCTCGCGACACTCTGAGGCTTGAGTTCAGTGGGATTGAACTGGATCCGCTTAATCAGATCTTTGCCGGATCAAATGACGGAGAAAATAGTTTCCAGTACGATTTCAGGGGTACCCTGAATGGAAATATTTTTCTTACCAACATTCTGAAAAGTCCGTTGCTGGAGAGCGATCTTAAGGTAAGCAACTTTTCGCTGCTGGGAAGCGAATACGGTGACCTTTCCCTTGTAACAGTGTGGAACTCTTCAAGGAAAGTGGCAGATATTTTTGCCTCAAACAACCTCAGGGGAGAAAAAAATCTGGAAGTAAGAGGGATCTACGATCCGGGGGGCAGATTATTTAATATCAATGCAAATGCAACGAAACTGCCAGTCGATGCCCTTAATCCTTTACTTGATTTTTTTGCCTCAGACATTAAGGGAACTGTTTCGGGAAAAGTAAATCTCAGGGGCGAGCGAGACAACCTGACACTTACCGGAGCTCTGATGGCTGAGAATACTTCGCTAATGATAGATTATCTGCGGACCAGGTACAAGATAAATGATACCATCCGGTTCGACAGGAAAGGGATAAAATTCAGAAACATCAGGGTCACAGATGAGAGGGGCAATTTTGCAACTTTGTCAGGGTCGGTGAACCACCAGTCCTTCAATGATTTCACCGCCGACCTTATCATCAATATGAACGACTGCCAGGTCCTTAATACCCAGGCAAAAGACAATGAATTATTTTACGGGACAGCATTCGCCCGTGGTGTTACAACAATTAAAAGCGAACCAGGCCTGCTTTCCTTCGATATTTCTGCCCGTACCGGAAAGAATACAAGATTCTTCATTCCCCTGAATTCAGGAATGTCTGTATCCGAAAGTTCATTTATAACATTTGTGACAACCGATACAACAAAGACAAAAGACAGTCTTAGACCCGATAAAGCATTGGTTGCAAGTTCGGCGGGATCAGGACTGGAACTGAACATCGATCTTGATATAACTCCTGAAGCCGAACTGCAGCTACTTATTGATCCGAAGGCCGGTGATGTGATCAGGGGAAGGGGGACAGGACAGCTTAACATCAGCCTTGACCGCAAGGGAGAGTTCAAAATCTCGGGCGATTACATAATCGATGAGGGAGAATATCTTTTTACTCTGGGTAACGTGCTGAACAAGAGGTTTGACGTTGAAAACGGCGGAAAAATTACCTTTAACGGAGATGTGGAAAACGCAGAGATTGACCTGAAAGCCATTTACCGCAATCTTAAGACCTCGCTGTATCCGATCCTTGGTGAAGAACGCTACAATGAAAGGATACCGGTTGAACCTCAGTTAAATCTTTCAGGAAGGCTGTTCAATCCTGTCGTTGGCCTGAATATTTACCTTCCGAATGCCGATGAAGAAACCAGAAGTCTTCTTCGGAATTCAATAACGACTGAAGAAGAACAAAGCCGGCAGTTCCTTTACCTTCTTGTAATGAACAGCTTTTACCAGGACCCTTCCATGGGCATTTCTTCCGGCAGCACAGCGTCTACAGGCACGTCTGCAATGGCTGTTACCACCACGGAAATGTTGTCAAACCAGCTTAGCAACTGGCTTTCTCAGATCTATAATGATTTTGATATCGGCTTTGTCTACAGGCCCGGGAACAAGGACATTAACTCCCAGGAGCTTCAGGTTGCCCTTTCAACCCAGCTGCTTAATGACAGAGTGGTGGTAAACGGCAATTTCGATTTCAGGGGCGCAAATAATTCTTATGGAAATCCAATTACCGGAGATTTTGACGTAGAATATAAAATAACCGAAAAGATCAGATTCAAGGTTTTCAACAGGTTCAATAATCCCTATACCGGCAGAGGCGCTCCATACACTCAGGGACTGGGTCTTTTCTATAAACACGACTTTAACAAACTGTTCAATTTCAACACAAAAAGAGAGCAGTCCGACATGAAAAAGGAAGATGAGGTCGTTGTAAGGTAGAAGAGTTAATAACTATTATCAGAATGTTATTAACCATGGATAATAGACTGTACTGTTTTTCCGTTTTTTAATAACTTCGCCCGTGAGAAAATATAGTATATTATTAATATAATTACTTGTTTTAAAACAAATTAAATAAAAACACAGATATGCTTTTATTAACAAATCTCATGCAGGAGGTCCCGGGTTCAGTCCCGACAATAAGCGAGACAAAAATGACACTCCTGGATTTTGCAATAAAAGGAGGTTATGTAATGATACCGATCATTCTCCTTTCGCTGGTTGCTGCCTATATCTTTATTGAAAGATATTATATAATAAAAAGGGCTTCAAAGGAGGACACCAATTTCATGAACAGGATAAAAGACTATATTCATGACGGGAAGGTGGAATCGGCGCTTGCACTTTGCAAATCGACGGACAGCCCGTCAGCAAGGATGATAGAAAAGGGAATCAGCAGGTTGGGAAGGCCATTGCAGGATATAAGCACCGCTATTGAAAATGTGGGAAAGCTGGAAATATCAAAACTTGAAAGAGGATTTCCTACACTGGCAACAATTACCGGAGCTGAGCCCATGCTGGGATTCCTGGGAACCGTAATCGGTATGGTACAGTCATTTTATGCTATGTCGCAGGCAGGAAACAATATTGAAGTATCTTTGCTGTCAAACGGGATCTATACGGCACTTATAACAACTGTGGCAGGACTTATTGTCGGTATACTTGGGTATTTTGCGTATAATACCCTGGTAGTCAGAGTTGAGAAAGTAGTTTTTAACCTTGAAGCCACTCTGACGGAATTTATGGATATTCTGAACGAACCGCTTAAAACTGGACGTTGAAATGGCTATTTCATCAAGACATAAGATAAGCATAAACTTCAGCTCGACAGGAATGACGGATGTGGTGTTTAACCTTCTCATATTCTTTATGTTAACATCCACACTTGTTCATCCTACCGCGTTGAAGCTGCTTTTACCCAAAGGCAGTACTCAGACTTCAGCCAAACCACAGACTACTGTTTCAATTACTGCAGATCAGAAATATTATGTTGAACAGCAGCCTGTTACACTCGAAGCCCTGGAAAGTGTTCTCAAGCAGAGGCTGGGAGCAAATCCAGAGACTTACATTTCGCTGCATGCTGATAAAAATGTACCTTTCGAGACAGTTGTAGCGGTATTGAATATAGCGCAGGCCAATAATTATAAGCTGATAATTGCAACCACTCCAAAATAGCGACCTCAGAAGGATTCCCAGCGAGAAGAAGAAAGGGATCATCGGCACATCAATAATTCATATTGTGCTTCTGATACTTCTTATGATTGTTGCCTTTACCCCTCCGAAGCAACCGGAACTTGAGGAAGGCATACTTGTGAATTTCGGAACTGATGAGACAGGATTGGGAGAGATTGAACCTTCAGTTCCGCCGGTTCAGGAGCTAACAACGCCGCCTCCATCCGCAGCTGATACGAGAGTGCAGGAGGAAGAACCTTTACTGACACAGAACAACGAAGAAGCTCCTGAAGTTAAAAAGGTAGATCCGGAAGCTGAAAAGAAAAGGCTTGAAAAGATTGAGGCCGACAGAAAGCTCAGGGAGCAGATGGAAGCTGAACGTATCAGGAAGGAACAGGAGGAGCTTGAAAGAAAAAGAATTGAAGCTGAGCAGAAACGTCAGGCTGATATAAAAAACCGGACCCGTGACGCACTGGCTTCCTCAAAAGCATCAGGTACCACCTCGACCGGTGAAGGTGACGCAGGAGGCAGCGGTAACCAGGGAGTTCCGACAGGATCGGTCGATTCAAAAGTAAGAGGTGATGGAAGCGGGCTTGGCACCAAGGGAATATCATATGACCTGCAGGGGCGTGGTTTTCAATCGCTTCCCTCCCCTCAGTATGATTACCAGGGAGAAGGAAGGGTAGTGGTTGATGTGAGTGTTGACAGATCAGGAAAGGTGACGCAGGCCATACCGGGAGCCAAAGGATCTACAACTCTCGATGAATATCTCCTCAGGGTAGCAAAGGATGCAGCCATGAAAGCACGTTTTGATCCAAAACCCGATGCTCCCGTAACCCAGAAGGGGACGATAACCTATAATTTTATACTGAAGTAATTCCGGAATCCATTAAAATGCAAACAGGGGAAAGGATTTCATCATACCTTCTACCTTCTCTCCCACCCTTTTAATAACGGTTTCGTCTTCAATGTTCGATAAAACCTCATCGATGAGTTCAACGATGATCCCCATATGATCTTCCTTTAATCCCCTGGTGGTGATCGCGGGAGTTCCAACCCGCAAGCCTGATGTAAGGAAAGGGGAACGGCTGTCAAAAGGCACCATGTTCTTATTGACAGTGATATGAGATAAAACCAGGGCATTCTCAGCCTTTTTTCCTGATAATTCAGGGAATTTGGTCCTAAGGTCTATAAGAAGAAGGTGATTGTCGGTCCCTCCCGACACAACCTTATATCCTTTGCTGATAAATGCATTTGCCATTACCATGGCATTTTTCTGCACCCTGACCTGATAGTCCCTGAACTCAGGCATTAGGGCTTCGCCGAAAGAAACTGCCTTTGATGCTATAACATGTTCCAGGGGGCCACCCTGGATGCCCGGGAACACCGCTGAATTAAGCACTGCAGACATCATTTTAACTTCACCTTTTGGTGTGGTCAATCCCCATGGATTTACAAAGTCCTTTCCCATAAGAATTATTCCACCTCGTGGTCCTCTGAGGGTTTTATGGGTTGTGGAGGTCACGATATGTGCATGCCTGAGAGGATTTCCAAGCAATCCGGCTGCTATCAGTCCGGCCGGATGAGCCATATCGACCACGAAAATCGCTCCTGTATTGTCGGCTATTTTTCTCATCCTTTCATAATCCCATTCCCGGGAATAGGCTGATGCTCCTCCTATGATCAGTTTAGGTTTTTCTTTTATTGAAAGCTCTTCCATCTCATCATAATCGATAAGACCTGAGTCTTCCCTGACCGAATATGCAACCGGCTTGTAGAGGATACCTGATGAATTCACTGGTGATCCGTGCGACAGGTGGCCTCCATGACTCAGATTAAGTCCCATAAAGGTGTCTCCCGGTTTTAATACTGCCAGAAAAACTGCCATGTTTGCCTGTGCACCCGAATGAGGCTGAACATTTGCATATTCCGCATTGAAAAGCTGTTTCAGCCTGTCAATTGCCATCTGCTCAGTCTGGTCAACCACCTCACACCCCCCGTAATACCTGTTGCCAGGGTACCCTTCCGCATATTTGTTTGTAAGAACCGATCCCATCGCTTCAAGCACCTGAGGACTAACAAAATTCTCTGAAGCAATCAGTTCTATTCCGTTGATCTGACGCTGACGTTCCTTTTCAATAAGGTCAAATACAGTTTTATCTCTTTCCATATGTTGCTTTTAAAAATTCTACATGGTTATGAATAAGTTACAAATATGATCAGCCTGCATTAAAAGCGGAAGCATGACTTTAATGACAAATATAATAGTATCATGTGTAAAAACTCAATAATTATACTCCCTATTCTTCCGAAAACTGGGTCAGAAGTTCCCTGTAGGTTGTGAATATTCTTGATTTTGAGATAAATCCCACATAAAGTCCTTTATCAAGCACCGGAAGGTTCCATGCACCCGTTTCCCTGAATGTTTTCATGACGGCTTCGATGTTTTCAGTAATATCAATGTATGATGGAGGCATGGACATTAATTCCCTGACCGAGACCGTGTCATAAAGGTCACTGTTAAACATTATTTCCCTGACATCATCAAGCAAAACCACACCTTCCAGAATATTATACCTGTCAACCACAGGAAACAGATTTCTTTTTGACTTTGCTATGATCCTTATCAGATCTCCCAGCTTGTCAGAGGCTTTAATCTTGACCAGATCTCTTTCAATATCCTTTTTCCAGTCCATCATGGTAAGAACTGCTTTATCCTTGTCATGGGTGATAAGGTCTCCTCTTTTTGCAAGCTGGATATGATAGATGGAATGCTTTTCAAAGCTTCGGGTGGTTATAAATGCAGTCGTGGATGTTATTATCAGAGGAATAAGCAAGGAGTAGCCTCCTGTCATTTCTGCAATCAGGAATATTGCAGTAAGAGGAGCATGCATTACGCCCGACATTGCCCCAGCCATCCCGGCAAGGACAAACCTGTTGTCGGGGATATCCACTCCTGCAAACTTCTCAAGAAGAGCAGCAACAAAAAATCCGTTTACGCCGCCAACGAACAATACAGGTGCAAAAATACCACCTACTCCTCCTGCTCCGTTAGTCGAGCTTGTGGCCACGACCTTCAACATGACCAGACATAAAAAGAATAGTATGTAAATCAAGTAATTATCTGAAAATCGGTAAATTAAACTATTACCAAACACATCATCGGTTTTTCCCTGGAGGAGCAGCATGATAGTATCATAACCTTCACCGTAAAAAGGAGGGAAAAGATAAATGAGTGCAGCCAGTATCATCCCTCCAGTTGCCAGTCTGACATAATTGTTCCGGATCTTTTCATAGCCTCCTTCGAGTAATAGTGTCATTTTCGAGAAAAAGAGAGATATAAAACCTGAAACGACACCAAGCAGTATATACCAGGGAATATTGCGGATTATAAAAGATTCTGTAAGACTGAAGGAAAGGAGAACCTCATCTCCCATAAGGAAATATGCAACTGTGGCAGCGGTTACTGATGAGATCAGGAGAGGCACAATTGAAGAAATGGTGAGATCAAGCATCAACACTTCAAGAGTAAAAACAATTCCGGCAATAGGCGCCTTGAATATCCCCGAAATAGCTCCGGCGGCACCGCAGCCTACAAGAAGGGTTATATTCCGGTAATTAAGTTTAAAGTATTCTCCGATTGCCGACCCAATTGCCGAACCTGTCAGCACAATCGGAGCTTCTGCTCCCACCGAGCCTCCCGAACCGATAGTAAGAGTTGTTGCAACAAGCGATGACCAGGTATTGTGCTTTTTGATCCTGCTCTTCTTCCTGGAAATAGAATACAGTACCCTGCTTACACCATGACCTATATTATCCTTCACAACATACCTGACAAAAAGCATTGTAAGCAACATGCCGGCAACAGGGTAAATTAGATAGAGATATCCGGTTGACTCCTGTGTAAATCCTTCGGTTACAATTCTGTTCGTATAGTGAATGGCATTCTTCAGAAGCGCTGCAGCCAGTGCACTAATAAGGCCTACAACAAGGCTAAGGATATAAATAATCTTGATCTGGTCGATGCTGAACAGATCCGTGCCTGTTAATTTCCTGAAAAAATTGCTCCGAAACATTATGATGCAAATATAAAAACTATAACAGACCTTAAGTTTTTTTAGTTAAGTTTGTCAGACAATTTATAACCAGCACCCATTACGGCCCCCGGAAATGATAGACTTTAAAAAGTTCAGGCTTGAAAATGGCTTAAGAGTACTGGTACATGAGGACCGGTCAACTCCTCTTACAGCTCTCAATCTGCTGTATGGAGTCGGATCGAGAAATGAAGATCCTGACATGACAGGAATCGCGCATCTTCTTGAACATCTTATGTTTTGCGGGACTGAAAATGTTCCGGCCTTTGACCAGCCGTTACAGATGGCAGGAGGTGAGAATAATGCCTTCACAAACAATGATATAACAAATTATTATCTTACTGTGCCGGCTGAAAACATAGAAACGGGATTCTGGCTTGAATCTGACAGGATGAACGGGCTGAACTTTGCCCGGAACTCTCTTGATGTACAGAAAAAGGTGGTGATTGAAGAATTCAATCAGCGATATCTCAATCAGCCTTACGGGGATTCAATGCTTTTGCTGCGTCCGCTGGCTTATACAACCCATCATTACAGATGGCCGACAATCGGGATCAGTGTTTCTCACATAGACAGCATTGAGCTTGATCATGTAAAGGATTTCTTTTACAGATACTATACTCCTGAAAATGCAATTCTGACAATAACAGGAAATATTTCACCTGACAGGGCATATACTCTTGCAAATAAATGGTTTGGACCCATAGAGCACAGGAAGACCGGATCACAAGCCATTCCACCTGAACCCATTCAGAAGGAGGCAAGAACACTTAGTGTTGAAAAAGAAGTACCTATCGATGCCCTTTATAAAACCTGGCATATATGCGGTCGCGGTGAAAATGATTTCTTTACTCTCGACCTGCTTACCGATCTTCTTGCAGGAGGAGAATCAGGAAGGCTGCATTCAAAGCTTGTCAGAGGTAAAAACCTCTTCAGTGAGATAAATGCTTTCCTTTCTTCAGATATTGATCCGGGTCTTTTGATCCTGAGCGGCAGACTAATGAAAGGTGTGAGCATTTCAGAGGCTGAGCAGAATGTAAACATGGTGATCGATGAACTCAGGAATGCGAGCATAACGCCGGAAGAAATGGAAAAGGTCAAAAACAGATTTGAATCATCACTGGTCATTTCAAACACCTCCATCCTCAACAAAGCCATGAATCTCTCATATTATGAGTTACTTGGCGACCCGGGCCTTATTAACCTTGAAGCAGAAAGATACAGGGCGGTAACCCGTGAGATGGTTCGTGATGCTGCAATCAGTTATCTGAATGACAACAACTGCAGCACGCTTCATTACCTGTCTAAAAACACAAAATGAATGTCCGCAAAAGGAATAAAAGCACCGCATATCCATCCTGTCAATCCGGTGATACCGGCACAAGTGGGGAATATCGTTCTCGGGAACGGCATTCCGGTTTATATCATTGAAGGAGGCACTGAAGAGGTGATGAGGATTGAATTTGTTCTGAAGGCAGGGCAGGTCAGGGAAAGCCTTCCTCTGCAGGCATCTTCAACCAATATGATGCTGACGGAAGGTTCCGGGAAGTACACCTCCGAGGAAATAAAAACGATGCTTGATAACTACGGGGTGTTTTATCACCTTTCTGCAGAAAAGGACACGGCAGGACTCATTATATATGTCCTTAACAAATATGTGGAGAAGGCTTTTGACCTTGCTGCAGAGATCTTGTTCAATCCTGTTTTCCCCGAAAAGGAATTCGGGATCATGATGAAGAAACGCCTCAGATGGTTTCTCGTAAGCCGTGAAAAAGTTCAGACCCTGGCTTCAGAAAAATTTTTTGAGACTCTGTTTGGAAATAATCACCCGTATGGAAAACCGGTTACTGAAAAGGACTTTGAAACTTTAAACACCGGTCATTTAAGGAATTTCTTTTCGGCTTTCTATACCCCGGCCAACATGTCAGTGATCATTTCCGGAAAAACATGTGAGAACTTGCAGGAAATCCTTGAAAAACACTTTGGTGAAATATTCCCCGGCAGACCACCAGAAA
>CAZTDW010000029.1:0-26554 GCA_964611835.1 uncultured Rikenellaceae bacterium
TCAAGAACACAACCGGTGATATAGTCAATCTGCTCCTGTTCCATCTCGGTATGCATCGGAAGCGAAAGAACCTCTTTGCAAAGGGCAGTTGTTACCGGGAAATCATTTTCCCCATAACCCAGATAATGGTAGGCTTCCTGCATATGAAGCGGCCCGGGATAATATATCATAGACGGTATATGCTTTTCGTTGAGGTATTTTTTCAGGTCATCCCTCTTCCCGTTTTGTATTTTTAATGTGTACTGATGAAAGCTATGCGAAGAAAATCCGCTTCTTACAGGAATCTGAATGCCCTGACATCCAGAAAAAGCCTCATCATAACAATCGGCAACATGTCTCCTTGAATTATTGAATCTGTCGAGATACCTGAGTTTTACCCTTAATATCGCTGCCTGCAGGGTATCCAGCCGGGAATTGATCCCTATATCGTTGTAGTGATACCTTACTTTCATTCCATGATTGGCAATGCTTCTTATTTTCCTTGCCAGTCCTTCGTCATTTGTATACAGGGCTCCGCCATCGCCGAAGCAACCCAGGTTTTTTGAGGGGAAGAAGGAAGTGGCGCCAATAGTTCCGATGGTCCCTGCTTTTCTTATGACACCGTTTTTGAAAATATAATCAGTGCCTGTAGCCTGGGCAGCATCCTCAACCACAAAAAGACCATGCTTGGCTGCTATGCCCAGTATATTCTCCATATCGGCACATTGTCCGAACAGATGAACCGGTACAATGGCCTTTGTCCTGGGTGATATTGCTTTCCTCACAGCTTCAGCTGAAATATTGAAGGTGTCGGGATCGGGATCAACAATGACCGGCTTCAGGCCCAGAAGCGAAACCACCTCAATTGTCGCCACAAAAGTAAAGTTGGTGGTAATAACTTCATCGCCGGGTTTAAGTCCAAGCGACATCATGGCTATCTGAAGGGCATCGGTCCCGTTTCCACATGAAACAACATGCTCCGCCCCGGTGTATTGTTTTAGTTCTTCTTCAAACATTCCGACTTCAGGCCCTTTTATAAAAGCGGTTGAATTAAGGACAGCCTCGATGGCTCCGTCGATTTCACCCTTTATTCTTTCATACTGGGCTCTCAGGTCGACCATCTGAATTTCACGCATCATATTGAATTTTAAGACTACGAATATACTATTTTTTTCAAAGGCTTTGAATGAAAAAGGCTCTCTTTCCCGGTCTTGAACCGGGTATAAACTTCATGAAAAACGGTTCAAACAGTGTTAATAACATGCTTGCTTTTTCTTAGGAATGTCAGGGTGATTAGTCTTAATTTTATCCCTGCAGAAAAAAGACAATTTGGATATAAAAGCATTTATAAGGGAATTATTATTCGGTTACGATTGTGTCATTGTTCCGGGTTTCGGAGGATTTATCGGCAATTATTCGCCTGCCAGGATGGACAGGAGTACCGGTACTTTCAAGCCTCCCTTACGACAGATCACCTTCAACAGGAATCTGGATCACAATGACGGCCTTCTGATCGGAAAAATTTCCATGGTGACCGGATTGCATTACGGAGACTCGAGGCGAATTGTTGAAGATTTTGTAAGGGATATAAGGAACAGGCTGGCAAAAGGCGAGAAAGTGGTCTTTGACCATCTGGGATCATTTACCCTTAATCATGAAAACAGTATCCAGTTTGATCCCGAATCAAATATAAACTACTACCTGGGCGCCTATGGACTTGAGTCATTTCATCTGAGTCACCACAAAGGATATGATGTCAGAAAACGTGTTAACCGCCATATCGACAAGGATCCCGTCAGAGGCACCTCGTTAAGGAAAAATCTGGTGCGTGCTGCCATCATGATCCCCATCATTGCACTTCTGGTCATCGTTCCGCTCAAGGATCAGTACAGCAGAAAAAGCGGTGTTGAATCCGTAACCCTGAATCCTCTTGTTACAGCTGAATTTGAAAATAACAGGAATGCAATTGACAGCGATCTAATAACAATTACTCCGTCAACAGAAGTGGTATCTGTAAATAGCCAGCCTGATGAAATAATTCCTGTTCCGGTACCGGCAACAACTGAATCTGCTCCCGCCGCTACCTCAGATCTGGCTGAAGAGACAGGTTATTATGTGATTACCGGCAGTTTCAAGTCTGAAGAAAATGCTCTTTCCCACATGGAAATGCTCAGAGAAGAAGGATTTGATCCTGAAATTATAAGGGCTGCCAATGGTTTCTTCAGGGTAAATGCAATGAAGTGCAGAAATATTGAAACAGCTGTATCAAAGAAGGACAGCCTGTCAAGAAAGTTCCCGGGTGTCTGGATTACCAGGAAGAAACCTATTTGATAGTACTCCCGTTTGTGATTTTCCCTGCCGGTGAGACCAGCACCAGTTTACCGCTGATGTCTTCAGCCATCAGTATCATCCCTTTTGATTCAATACCTTTTATATTCCGTGGTTCCAGATTTGCAACGATTGAAATCTGTTTTCCCACAAGCTCTTCAGGTTGAAAATGTTCGGCTATTCCCGAAACAATTGTCCGGATATCGATGCCGGTGTCAATCTTCAGTTTAAGCAGCTTTGTTGTTCGCGGTACTTTTTCGGCTTCCAGGACTGTGGCGGTCCTGATGTCTATCTTTGAGAAGATATCAAAGGAAACAGGTTCCTTTGGCGGAACGACAGCTGAAGCCGAAGCTTCATTGGCCTTCTTTGTAGCCTGAAGCTTGTTTATCTGCCTCTCGATGACGTCGTTTTCAATTTTTTCAAACAGAAGACCTGGTTTCTTTATTTCATGCCCGGCTTCCATCAGGTCACTTCTTCCTCCTTCCGACCAGCCGAATTTTCCGCAGTTCAGCCACTCCCTCAGCTTCTCAGTGGAAAAAGGCAGGAATGGTTCCAGGATTATAGTGAGATTGGCAGTAATCTGCAGGGAAATATTGATAATTGTCTTTACTTTATCAGGATCTGACTTATGGATCTTCCATGGTTCAGAATCTGCGAGATATTTGTTGCCAAGCCTTGCAAGGTTCATGGCTTCCCTCAGGGCATCCCTGAACCTGAAGGATTCCAGGTTTGATTCAACGCTTTCCCTTATGCGGGCTATTTCCGAAAGCACGCTTTCTTCATATTCACCGGTAAAGCCCCGTGCGGGAACTTTGCCTCCGAAATAATTATTAGTGAGCACAAGGGTACGGTTTACGAAATTCCCAAGGATGGCCACCAGTTCATTATTGTTCCTGGCCTGAAAATCCTTCCAGGTGAAATCGTTATCCTTGGTCTCAGGCGCATTTGAGCATAGGGTGTACCTAAGCACATCCTGCTTCCCGGGAAATTCCTCGAGATATTCATGAAGCCAAACGGCCCAGTTGCGGGAGGTAGATATCTTGTCATTCTCAAGATTAAGGAACTCATTTGCCGGCACATTTTCGGGAAGGATGAAGGAGCCTTCTGCCTTCAGCATGGACGGGAATATTATGCAATGGAAAACAATGTTGTCCTTTCCTATGAAATGCACCATTTTTGTCTCCGGATCTTTCCAGTATTTTTCCCAATCAGGAGTAAGTTCTTTGGTTGCAGAGATATAACCTATAGGTGCATCGAACCATACATAAAGCACCTTTCCCTTAGCTCCTTCAACAGGCACCGGAACACCCCAGTCGAGATCCCGGCTCACCGCCCTTGGCTGCAGGCCCTGGTCGATCCATGATTTGCACTGTCCGTAAACATTTGCCTTCCATTCCTTATGGTCCTCAAGTATCCACTGCCTGAGCCATCCTTCATACCTGTCAAGAGGAAGGTACCAGTGAAGGGTTTCCTTCAGCACAGGCTTGCTGCCGCTTATTGTCGAGTGCGGATTAATAAGCTCGTTCGGGCTCAGTGACGTACCGCATTTCTCGCACTGATCCCCGTAAGCATTTTCGTTGCCGCATTGAGGGCAGGTACCCATGATATACCTGTCGGCCAGAAAACAGCCTGCCTCCTCATCGTAATACTGTTCTGACACCTTTTCAGTGAATTCCCCCTTCCGGTAAAGATTCAGGAAAAATTCTGAAGCCGTCTCATAATGAACCTTGTTTGAAGTCCGTGAATAAATGTCAAAAGCAATCCCAAAATCCTCAAAGGCCTTTTTGTTGAGCTCATGATACCTGTCGACAACCTCTTTCGGGGTTATTCCTTCATTACGGGCTTTAAGAGTTATCGGGACTCCATGTTCGTCGGATCCGCATATTGATATCACATCTGATCCTTTCAGCCTGAGATATCTGGTATATATATCCGAGGGTACATAAACACCTGCAAGATGGCCGATGTGAAGAGGTCCGTTGGCATAGGGCAGGGCTGAAGTAACCAGATGCCTTTTAAAGTTATTCATGAGAAGGAAAATTAAAAAATTGCTCAAAGATAATGTTTATTTCAGGAGTTGGATTAAGTGCCATTATGAGTTATTTTTACGAATAATATGGTTTTAATATGCCTGAGAAAAAAATAATGCCTCCTTTCCTCAGGAAGGGTGATGAAGTTGCCATTGTCTCTCCGGCCTGGGCTATCGATGGGGACAAGATAAACAAAGCTGTTGCTTTTCTTGAAGCCTGGGGCCTGAAAGTGAATACTGGCAGGAATCTGCTCAAAAGATGGGGGCCTTATGCCGGTACTGATGAGGAAAGGATCAGCGATCTTCAGGCCATGACCGATAATCCCGGGATAAAGGCCATTTTCTGTTCGAGAGGGGGATACGGATCTTTAAGGATCATTGAAAGGACAGACTTTTCAGCCTTGAAAAGAAATCCCAAATGGTTTGTCGGATTCAGCGACATAACTGTTATTCACATGTGGCTTAATGAAATTTACGGGATAGTTTCGATCCACGGAGAAATGCCCCTAAATTATTCAGACGGAGAGAAAACGGATCAGACTTTTTCCTCACTGCATAATGCATTGTTTGGAGGCATTACGACTATCTCCTGGGAAGGAAGGGCATATAGGTTCAGGGAGGTAGCCGGAGAAGTTACCGGAGGCAATCTGTCGTTGATATACAGCCTTATAGGGACCAGAGCGGAGCCGGTGACAAGAGGAAGGATACTGTTTATTGAGGAAGTCGGTGAGTATCTGTACCATCTCGACAGGATGATGGCCTCGCTCAAGCTCGCAGGCAAGCTTGGAAGAGTAGCGGGTCTTATAATCGGTGGGCTTAACAGGATGGAGGAAACCAAGACACCCTGGGGCAAGTCACCTGAAGAAATAATTATGGATGCTGTGGCGGAATTCAGTTTCCCGGTCATTTTTGATTTCCCTGCCGGCCATATCCCGGATAACAGGGCGTTTTATATTGGGAAAAAAGCAAAAATCACCTCCGACGGGATAAGTGTTTTTTTCACTTTTATCTAAAATGCAGAAATAAGAAGATCGAGGTCTTTGGATATCATCCCGAACTTCTGTCCCAGGGTTTCATTTGTAAGGATTCCGTTGAAAAGATAGACCCCATTGCGTATGCCAGGATCATTTTTAAGCAGTTGTGTTATTCCGCCTGCTTCGGCAATATTCTGGAAAAGGGGATTGAAAATATTACTCAGGGCGATGGAAGCTGTCCGGGCCACCCTTGAAGGCAGATTCCAGGCAGAAAAATGGATGACCTGGTGTTTCTCATAAACCGGATCGCGAAGTGCACGGCATTCGGTTGTTTCGATACATCCGCCGCGATCGATGCTGAGATCAATTACAACCGCTCCTTTTTTCATTGTTTTGACCATGTCCTCGGTAATGTAATACCATGGCCGCAGGTCTTCCAGTTCTATGGCTCCCACAAGAACGTCGGCCGATTTAAGAGCTTTTTTCAGCACCTGAGGATGAAACACGGATGTCTGAAGCCTTTGTCCGACAGTATTCTGAAATCTTCTCAGGTTATGGAGCGATTTGTCAAATATTTTAACCTGTGATCCAAGTCCCAGTGCAGCCCGTGCTGCATATTCACCTGCCGTATTGGCACCGATTATTACAACCTCAGTAGGGGTGACCCCGGTTATTCCTCCCAGAAGCACTCCTTTGCCTCCGTGGTGGTTGCTCAGATAGTCTGAAGCAATAAGAATGGAAGTTACTCCGCTGATCTCACTCATCGATTCCACAACAGGCATTACGCCGTTACTGTCCCTTATTTTTTCAAGAGCTACTGCCGTAACTTTTTTACGGATGAGTTTGCCCAGGATCTCTTCGCTGAGCTTGAGGACATTAAGAAACGACATGACCAGCTGATTTCCTCTGAGATATTCAGTATCCTGAAGGGTGAACGGTGCAACTTTGATCACCGCATCAGCACTGAAGACCCTTGCCGGAGAATCGGTGAGTATAGCCCCGTTATCGCTGTAGTCCTTGTCGGAATAATTGGCACCGGTCCCGGCACCTTTCTGTACAATGACCTCATTGTCATTTTCCACGAGAATATTGACAGCCTCAGGTGTAAGGGCAACTCTTTTCTCATCGTTCTTCCTGTCGCTTGGTATTCCAATGGTTATACGCTTATGCCTTATTGCAGTTTCAAGCTGTTCTTCCTTTGGCATCAGTGAGGCATTGCCAAAACTGATGTTCCCGCTTTTGCCTTTATTGTTCATCATAAGGATAAGGGTTATTTCCTCAAAGTTAAAAAAAATGGGACAAGGAGCAAAATCACTTCATTTCATGGCAGATCGAGGATCCTTTGTTCATGTTCTCCCACGGTTATCCTTATTTTTACAGTCTCCGGGGGAAGGATCTCCTCTATAAGCTCCGGCCATTCCAGAAGGCAGTAAGCGCTGCTTGCAAAATACTCTTCTATGCCGAAATCATAAACTTCTTCCGTTTTTTTTATCCTGTAGAAATCCATATGGTACAGGGATTCCCCCTTCAGGGTTTTATACTCATTGACAAGAGTGAATGTGGGGCTGCTTATAAGATCAGTAGCATCAAGAACCCTGCAGACAGCTTTTATTATTGTTGTCTTACCCGCACCCATT
The DNA here is from genome assembly GCA_964611835.1 of uncultured Rikenellaceae bacterium. GTDB lineage: Bacteria > Bacteroidota > Bacteroidia > Bacteroidales > VadinHA17 > LD21. Next base: position 6,948 of record CAZTDW010000029.1, read on the forward strand.
GACCCGTAAAAAGCAAGTATCTTTTTTCCCTTTGTGTAATCAAGCAGTTTTTTTGCAGCGCTCTGAAGATGCCTTTTATCCTCAATGATTATTCTCATCGCTGCTCCTCCGGGATTTTATGAAATTGGTTCCAGGCAGGCTACCGGAAGCATTATTTCCTGCATAGAGATGCCGCCGTGCTGGAAAGTATCCTTGTAATAACCTGCGTAATAGTTGAAGTTGTTCTGGTAAACCAGGTAGTCTTTGTTGAGCGCAAAAATATACTTTGATGTTATGTTGGTTTTTGGCAATCCTGCTTTTTCAGGATATCTCACTTCAAAAACTTCACGTGGATTATAGTCGAGATTCCTTCCCATCTTATACCGAAGGTTGAACGAAGTCTTCCTGTCGCCCACCACCCGTATCGGATTCTGCACCCTGATGGTTCCATGGTCGGTGCCGAAGATGATCCTTACATGCTGGGATGAAAGGGCAATAAGAAGTTCGAAGAGCGGCGAATGAACGAACCATGATCTGGTAAGGCTCCGGTATGCCCTTTCGTCATTTGCCAGTTCCTTTATCAGGCCTATTTCCGTTCTGGCATGCGAAAGCATGTCGACAAAATTGTAGACAAGAATATTAATGTCGTTATCGAGAAGCTGTTTGAGCTTGTCATTGACTCTTCGTCCTTCCAGGTTACTGCTGATCTTGTTGTATGACCATTTGTACCTGAATCCTTTTCGCGTAAGCTGATACCTGAAAAGCTCCTCCTCATAATTGTTCTTCCCTTCATCTTCATCGTCATCAACCCAGAAATCGGGTAATATGGCAGCTATTGCGGAAGGCATAAGCCCTGCAAAGATTGCATTACGGCTGAATTGTGTTGCTGAAGGGAGAATACTGAAAAATATGTCTTCATCAATTATTCTGAATAATCCGGATAATTCGGCAGAAATTGTTTTCCACTGGTCAAACCTGAGGTTGTCTATAAGTATGAAGAAGAGAGGCCTTCCCTGCTCAACATTTGGGAAGATCTTTTTCGTGAACAGCGATGGCGATAGAATCGGTTTGTCGGCAGCATCCGGATCAAGCCACGACAGGTAGTTATTCGTCAGATACCTTACGAACGCATTGTTTGCATCATTCTCCTGCATACGGAGAATTTCGCTCATTCCGGGGTCAGTCGATTTCTCGAGTTCCGATTCCCAGAATGTTATTTTCCTGTAAAGCTCGGTCCAGTCGGTGTGTGTCTGGGCAGCAGAGATCATGTTCCCGATCCGGCTGAATTCCTGGCGATAGTTGGTAGTTGTTTTTTCAGTTACCAGTCTCCTCTGTTCGGTGATCCTTTTTATTGCCAGCAGGATCTGGTTAGGCTTCACCGGCTTTATGAGGTAATCGGCTATCTCCGATCCGATGGCAGCCTCCATGATGCCCTCTTCTTCGTGCTTGGTGATCATAACCACCGGGATGTCGGTCCTGATCTCCTTTATCTGCCTGAGAGTCTCTATTCCACTGATACCGGGCATATTTTCATCCAGGAAGATAAGGTCGTATGTATTATTCTTTACAAGATCAACTGTATCCGTTCCGTTTGAGCAGGTGTCAATCTCATAGCCTTTGTCCTTAAGAAAGAAAATATGCGGCTTTAACGCTTCAATCTCATCGTCTGTCCACAATATGCGTATCTTTCTCATGGTGCTCTTCCTCCGGAATATTTGTCCCTGAAGAAGATGTAGTATCGGTCAGGATTCTTGTCTTCTCCAAGTACCTTTAAGTTGTTATTGTTAATAAGGAAGGTCAAATACCGGACTGACGTAATATTTCTGATAATCGCTTCCGCATCGAATGAATTAAAATACTTCCAGGCTTCATTATTGTTCCTGAATCCCGATACCGTGATCATCAGATAAGTGTTTCCGACCAGTGAACCCTCTGTTCTGTAGTTTTCATTTGTAAAATTATCAATATTATGGCTTATAACATCAAAAGTGGCCTGATTTAAATTAAAAGCCGGATCTGAAACAACCAGAACAAAGGTATGGACAGGGATTGTATCGAGGACATACAGTTCCCTGGCGATTTCCGTGTCTTCTTCTATTTTAAGCTCCGGGAGCTCCTGGTTAAGGTGTGAAATGAGTTCCTCAGCTTTTTTACTTTCAGGTGTTCCGGGCCAGGTTTTAACAAGTATGTCGAGTTCCCTCTTCAGGTATTTTTCATCGCTCAGCCTTGCTGTAGCATAAGCTTTCAGGAGCATTGCCTTTGGAGCCAGTCCCTCTTTGGGATATTTTGTCAGAATGGAATCGCATATTCCCGCAGCTTTGGTGAAATCCTCAGAAATATAGGCGTCATACGCATCATGATAAAGTCGTTCAACTTCCTTAATACCGGCCATCTTATTGTTGTAATAATCCGGATCGGAAAGAATCCTTGCAAATTCACTGGAAGGATATTTTTCAAGTAATCGCTGCCTGTAAGCCTCTGATTTCTGGCTGTTCACATCCTTGTTTATCAGGTACAGTTCGTAAAGTGCCTCAGGAACAAGTTCATGATCGGGAAATCTGGAAATCAGGGTTTCATACGACAACACTGAATTCTGCCGGTCGGAAATTCTTTCATTGAAGATCCTTCCTGAATTGAAGTAGGCGTTTGCTATCTTCTGATTTGAAATATCAAGCAGGGTGTCGTTGAGGGGGAGGTTTACAAGGTAAAATTCAGGCTTCTTGTAGTCACTGACAGCCTTGGAGGTATCGGATTTGTTCTGTCCGTTTTCTTCCTGAGCGGATGCCTGTTGAACGTTAACCCTTGCCTTGTTTTTCCTTCTCCAGTTATCTTCAAGCCTGCGGTCACCCCATCTTCTCCTGAATTCTGTCCTGCCAAAGGTAAGGGCGGCCTGATTGTAGAAATACCATTTGCCCTCCTGGCTTATATTGTCTTCAAATCTCCTCTGGTTTTCATAAAACTGGCCAATGTTGTATCTGTCGGCATATTCCGATGTTCTGCCCTCCTTTTCAGCTTTTACTATTTTTTCGATTATGCCGGCAATAAGTGCATCCCTCTGGGCCTGGGGCATGGACGCAACTTTTTGCAGGCTGTCTTCCGTCTGGATTACCGTAAGTTCAGTAACAAGCGCATCCAGATTCTGCGATTTTGTCTGAAGTTCCCTGTAGTCGGGATATTTCTGGTCGAGGAAGAAGACAGTACTGTCATAGTATTTTCCTGCCTTTATGAAATCCGATTTTTTGAAATAGTAATCAGCCAGAGCGAGATATGATTTCCCTTTCTGGTTGTTGTTACCAGAATTTAAAGAAGCAGATCTGTGGTATGCTTCCAGCGCTTCTGCCTCATTGCCCTGTTTCATCTCCAGATTGCCAAGTGCATAATAGATCTGGTCCTGGAAATCCTTGTTCTTGACATCTTTAAGCATTCTTTCGAGCTCTTTTCCGATCTCTTCGCGGTTACCGGAGTTGACATCAAACACTCCCGCAATGTTGATACGGGCATTGAATTCCACATCATACGGGGGATTCATTTTGACGACAGCCCTGTAATATGATGTGGCCTTTTCTCCATCACCAAGGCGTTCAAAAAGCTGGGCAAGAAGATAAGTAAGCCTGTATTTCTGCCTTTTCCCGGAATAGTTTTTTATTGATTCGGTCAGGGGAGAAACAGCTTCGGAATAATTCTTTTGCTTAACATGCAGATCAGCCAGTGTTGAATAATACATGGCTTTCAGCGATTTCGGCGATGAAGGTGTGATCTCTAATTCTTTAAGAAGCCTGAGGGAGGTGTTGTAATCGCCGGTTTCATTGCTGATTCTTGCCAGCCAGATCGTTGATTCAGTCTTTATTTCAGGATCATTTGCCTCGGCAATGCAGTAATTAAAAACAGAAGCTGCTTCATTGTATTCCTGCTTGTAAAAACGTGCTTTTGCAATCAGGAAATAACTGTCGTCTACCCATTCATTGAATTCCTTCTTTTCGAGCAGGGATTTTTCGGTTTCCGACAGATCTCTTTTATTGTTGAATTCCGGTTTCGCGGTTATAGATTTCAGGGAGATAAGTTTTGATGCTTTCTGTATAGCTATTTCCATGTCTGGGGAACAAAGCGAAACAGTTGACGGGTCGCTGAATTCAAAAACCCTCAGTAGTTCAGAGAAGTCGTCCCTGTAGCCTCTGCCAATCTTTGCGAGACCTGCTTTAAAGCTCTCATAACCATTAAAATAAATATTGTATCGTGAAGTAAGTCCATGATAAAACCTTGTGGTGCCCGTGTTTTTTTCAACGGAGCAGTTTGAAAGGATCATAAACAATCCTGCCAATACAAGATATTTATATGAGCTTTTTCCCGGATACAACAAATGACTTTTAATACTATAAACTGATGGTAACTGTGTATAGTATCCAAAGGTAGTTAAAATTGGAATGACCTTGATGGTCAGGCTGAAATAACTCTTTTTACTTCTGGAACTTCCTGTATTATAGCCTGTTCAACACCTGCTTTCAGAGTCTGGAGACTGAATGGACATCCGTGGCATGCACCTTTAAGCCTGACCTTTACAACCATGTCATCAGTGACCTCAATAAGTTCTATGTCTCCGCCATCATTCTGGAGATAAGGTCTAACCCTGTTCAATGCCTTTACTACCCGTTCCTTAATTGTGTTTTGATCTTCCATGAAACCGTTTTATTGATTTATAAATACCAGTCTATTGTTAAAAGCGTATGTTTATGTTTATCTTCATCTTCATCTTCATGTTCCATCCTGCAAATACATCAGGCTGCCGACATATAATCATTTACTAACCGCTGGTGATATTTACCTTAGCTGTCGGCTTTTGATTTCTGTTCCTCAGCTCTACTTTTTCAATTACCTGATCTGCCAGTGCCATGAATGCCTGGCTTGAAATGGTATCGCCAAGCGCAGCCGGATTGCCGCTGTCGCTTCCTTCACAGATACTTTGTACCAATGGAATCTGTCCAAGGAGCGGTACTTTCATTTTCTCTGCCAGTTTTATGCCGCCCTCTTTACCGAAAATATAGTATTTATTACCCGGCAGTTCTGCCGGAGTGAACCACGACATATTCTCAACCAGTCCCAGTACAGGAACATTTATCTTTGCACTGCGGAACATCGAGATCCCTTTGATGGCATCGGCGAGAGCCACTTCCTGGGGAGTGGTTACGACAATAGCGCCGGTTACCGCCACTTCCTGGACCAGTGTAAGATGAATGTCGCTTGTCCCCGGAGGCAGGTCAATAAACATGAAATCGAGGCTCCCCCATTCTCCCTGTGCCATCATCTGCTTGAGGAAATTTGATGCCATGGGTCCTCTCCACACCACTGCATCGGCCGGATCAACAAAAAAGCCGGTTGAAAGGATTTTCAGGTCAAATTTCGTAAGCGGAATAATATAGTCCGTGTCATTCTTCCTGATCACTTCAGGCCTGTACTTTTCTGCATCAATCATTTTGGGGACGGAAGGGCCGAAAACATCTGCATCGAGCAAACCAACGCTGAATCCTTTCCTTGCAACGGCTATTGCCAGGTTAACCGCAATAGTTGTCTTTCCCACACCACCCTTGCCGGATGATACTGCTATGATGTTCCTTACTCCTGCCAGAAGGCTTTCATTTTCTTTTTCAACCTCATGAACAGGTGTCCTGGGTTGGATACTGATATTTTTTATTACCGCATCATTTCCCAGATTTTCCTTGATGGTCCTTACAATAGAGCTTCTTACCGAGGAAATGAATGGGTCATTTGACTTTTCCGGGCGCAGGGTAATGGAGATGCCGTCATTCCCGCTTTCAATTTCAGATACCATACCCAGTGATACAATATCCTTACCTTTTTCCGGATGGATCACCCTGGTAAGAGCTTTGAGTATCAGTTCTTTGCTGAACATGTTTTTATTTGCCTGTTATTTTTATTTAAATCAAATTAAAATAAGGTGCAATTTTACGATTTTTCCGGGGGATTTCAAAAAATCAGGCAGTTTCGGATAGCGGATCCCAGAATTTCTCATTGAAATTCAGAATAATATCATCTTCAATTATCATTCCCTCGTTTTCGAGCAGTTGCTGCATTGTTGAAGTGTTGCCGAAATGATGTTTTCCTGTAAGCATACCTTTCCGGTTTACAACCCGGTGTGCCGGGATATAATCCGGACTGCCATGACTGACATTCAATGCCCATCCGACCATCCGGGCTGATCTTCCCGTTGCCAGGAATCGGGCGATTGCTCCGTAAGTGGTTACTCTTCCGAAGGGGATCATCTTTGTTACCTCATAAACACCCGTGAAGAAATCATTCTCCCCTAACTTTTTGCCACTCTTCATTAACGATTATCTTTTTATCTGTTTTGAACGACAGATAGTTGATTTTCAATCCCTCTTTGAGGAAAATATTTTCATAATGTGTTCTAAGAGAGATTATTTCATTGGAGATCTTATCAGCAAGTACATTATCAGCAATATAAGGAAGAAACCCGAAAAATGGCAAACCTGACGAGTCGGTTTCTCCATACATGTTGTCAGTAGATCTGATGATTTCCAGTCCGTTATTTTCCACCAGCTTTTTAGTATAACGGTAAAGTTCTGCATTGTCGGTCTTGAGATGTATAAGGCCGCCGTTCTTCACAATAAGGCGGTATTTATTCAGGAACCAGGGGCTTGTAAGCCTTTTGTTCGAATTTCTTTTCCCGGTATGCGGATCAGGGAAGACTATCCAGATTTCATCAACTTCATCTTCTTTGAAGAATGAACTTATGAATTCAATTCTCGTACGCAAAAAGGCGGTATTCCTGAGCTCTCTTTCACTGGCAGTTTTAGCTCCCCTCCACATACGGGATCCCTTTATGTCGACGCCTATATAGTTTCTTTCAGGGAAGATCCCGGCAAGTCCGGTGGTATATTCTCCTTTTCCGCAGGCCAGTTCCAGAACGACCGGATTAAAATTGGAAAAGACTGATTCATGCCATTTCCCCTTTATGCTGTGATCTTTTCCGCTTATTTCGCTGGTCTCAGGCTGTATTACATTTCTGAAGGAATCCAGTTCTGTCCATCTGGCGAGCTTATTCTTTCCCACTGCATCAATCAGGTTTATGAATCTTCCCAACCCTTATGCCAAAGTCGTAAACGCCCCTAAGCTCTTTAATGCGCATCCCGTGCTGGACCCTGACCTGGTAGGTCCCTTTTAAGGGGAAGAATACATTGGTTTTATAGGGAAGCAGCAGTTCCTTAACGTCTCCGAAACCTTTTCCATACCACTTCCCCTTCTCGTCGGCAAGGTAATACTGAAGGGTATCAGTAAGGCTTTTTTCATCGGGTGATGTTGTTGTGACGAAAAGGTAAATATTCCTGTAGGGGTATGAGGTTCCCGTCCTGATGGTGAAAAAAATATCATTCGATGTAACTGTGTCGCTGACGACAATATCAAATTCAGAAACATTTTCGAGGTTCCAGGTTGCCTCCGGCATTTCCAAGGAATCGGTAAAAACGATATCCCTCCCACAGGATGAGGTTAATATCAGAATCAATGCGGCTACTGCAAAAATGTTATTATTTCCTGGCATTAAATTTCTTGTTTTTTCTTTTACGGGAGGAGTGCTTGCGAGCGGGGCTTTTTGCTTCGGCAGGATCGAAACGTGTAATACTGTTATCAACAAGCAGATCTTCTGAAGGAGCAGAAGAGGTGCTGAATTCATCAGAGATAAGCAGTTTGTCGGGTTTTTTCCCGTTCCTGTTCATCATCTGTATTTCCCTGACCCTTGATATCGGAACTGCCGTCATGTTTGCAGGTGAATGGAGGTCTGACGAATACCAGTAAATATTTTTATGGACCTCCATTTTCTGGAAAAATACGGTTGAATTTGTAAGTTCAAGGGGAATATCCCTTGGAGGGAAAAATTTCTGTGCGTCGAGGTAGCAGTCAAATTCAAAATTGAGGCAGCATTTCAGTTTACTGCACTGTCCGGCAAGCTTTTGGGGGTTTAGGGAAAGTTCCTGGTATTTTGCATGGGTCGTTGTGACGGACATGAAATTTGTAATATGTGTCGAACAGCACAGTTCCCTGCCGCATGCACCAATGCCGCCTATCCTTCCGGCTTCCTGCCGGGCACCTATCTGCCGCATTTCGATCCTTACCCTGAACTCCTCTGCCAGAACCTTTATCAGTTGCCTGAAATCGACTCTTTCATCAGCGATATAGTAAAATATAGCTTTTGTCTTGTCACCCTGGTATTCAACATCGCCTATCTTCATATTCAGCCTGAGCTCCTCGGAGATCTGCCTTGATCTCAGCATCGTGGGTATTTCAAGCTGTTTTGCTTCTTCCCATTTAAGAATATCGACAGGTTTGGCCTTCCGGTATACTTTTTTCATATCCTCGGCTGAAGGCTGGACCTTAAGCTTTTTCAGCTGCTCGTTAATCAATGGTCCGACCATGGATACTCTTCCTATATCATGTCCCGGCGACGCCTCAACGGCAACAATGTCCCCAATCTCCAGTCTCAGTCCGTTTACATTTTTATAAAAACCCTTTCTTGTGTTCTTGAACCTCACCTCAATGACGTCAGAGTCCATCTGATTAAATGGAATATCATTAAGCCAGTTGTATGAGTCAAGCTTATTGCAACCGGGTTTGTATTTCATTTCTGGCAGATGGATTTCCTCACCATGCTGTCCTGATATTTCCTCACTATCCATCATCGGGGTATTATATCGGTTTTTCTGATCCTGCAAAAGTAACAAATTCGGGCGTTTATATCAAACACGGCTGAAGTTGTTATGGTTTGATAAGCCGTGTCAGCTTCAGGGCAAGATCGAGGAATATTATTTTGGCATTACCGTTTGCTTCAACGTGGGAATAGGCCAGATTAAGTTCCTCCGTAAAACTATATGCGTTATCCTGGTTAATGAACGGATGGAACTTTGATGAAAAATCCGCTTCTTCACCAGTAAGGTAAACGATATTGTTTTTCATCTGGCCAAGTGTCAGCATAAGATTTTCCCTAACAAGCCGAAGGGCAAATGAGATAAAATTCTTCTGAGGTTCCCTGCCTATTGCAGCTAGCTCTTCCGACCAGGAAATAATCGAGATTATATCCCTTTTCCAGGCAAATCTCATCAGGCTTTTGAAACGATCAAGGTTAAGGATGGTTGTATCCTGGCTTTTGCACATCTCGACTGATCTGACGATATTTCCGTTTGAGACCTTTGCAATATCGGCAGCCTGCTTTTTTTCAACACTGTACCTTTCATGAAGGTAGCTGATAATATCGGGAGCTTTAAATGACGGAACCTTGACCATCTGGCAGCGCGATGCTATCGTAGGAATAATTTTATCAGGCTCTTCCGAGACCAGTATAAAAAGTGTTTTCTCAGGAGGTTCCTCGATCATCTTAAGCAGCTTGTTGGCTGTTGCGATGTGCATTTTCTCAGGCAGCCAGAGGATCAGGATTTTGAAATCCGATTCAAATGTCTTGAGGCTTAACTTTCTGATTATTTCCGATGCTTCGGAGGCAAAGATCAATCCCTGGGCATTTCCTACCTCAATGGAATCGAGCCAGTTATTAAGTGAAAAGAATGGAGATTGCTTTACAAATTCTCTCCACTGCTCAATGTAGTTGTCGCTTACAGGCTCGTTCGATCTTTTGTCCTTTATTACAGGAAAGACAAAATGAAGGTCGGGATGTATAAGCTTTTGATACTTTACACATGATTTGCATTTTCCGCACGAATCAGCAGGCAACCTGTCTTCACAGCTAACAAACTGAGCATATGCCAGCGCAATGGCAAAGCTGCCGCAACCTTCATGCCCCGCAAACAACTGTGCATGGCTTACCCTGCCCTGATTTACCGAATTGACAAGCTTGGCTATGATATCCTTCTGTCCGGGAACATCCGAAAACCTCATAACAGACTCATATTTCCTGATTACAGTAATCCCAGAACCTTGTCATAATCAGGTTCAGTTGCAATTTCAGGGACAAGCTGGGTGTGGATCACATTGCCGTTCTCATCAATTACAACAATGGCCCGGGCATAAAGCCCTTCAAATGGACCGTCGATAATTTCCACCCCGTAATCTTTTCCGAATGAATTGTTCCTGAATCCTGAAAGGGAAACAACGTTGGTTATTCCCTCAGTAGTACAGAACCTGCCTGCAGCGAATGGAAGATCCCTGGTAATTGCCAGTACAACTACATTATCTTTACCTGCTGCAATCTCATTGAACTTGCGGGCAGCAGTCGCGCAGACCGAAGTGTCGAGACTTGGAGATATACTCAATACCACCTTTTTCCCTTTTAATTCAGAAAGGATCTGATTGGTGAGATCTGATTTCACCAGAGTAAATCCGGGAGCTGCACTCCCTTCTGAAGGAAGTGATCCGGATGTATTTACAGGATTGCCTTTAAGTGTAATTTTTGCCATAACTTTTTTTCCAAATTTAATTAATCTTTTAAAACCATGAACGTATCGGCAGGGCAGTTGGTTCATTGCTTACCGGAAATTAATCATCCCCATACATATTAAAGCATTAACTTGAGCCTGCACAAAAAATATTTCCAAAAAAAATGTAGGTTTGCAGAAGAATAACTCTCTTAATTAATAATGTTTGATTTATGAAAATGATTCAGGACTTTAATTTTAAGGGCATTAAAGCAATTGTAAGGGTTGACTTCAATGTCCCGCTTGATAAAAAAACCTTTGTTGTTACTGACGACACGAGGATAAGGGGAGCCATCCCTACTATTAAAAAGATTATTGGTGACGGGGGCTGTGTGATCCTTATGTCGCATCTCGGCAGGCCTGAGGGAAGAATGGAAAAATATTCCCTTAAGCCGGTCCTTCCTGTTCTTGAAAAACACCTCGGACAGAGTGTGAAATTTGCTGATGACTGCCTTGGAGAATCTGCGGTTTCGATGTCTGCAGCACTTAAACCAGGGGAGGTAATGCTTCTTGAGAATGTAAGGTTTTATCCTGAAGAGGAAGGAAAGCCAGTATTGCCGGAAACTGCCACTGATGAAGAGAAAAAGGCCGCCAAGGCGGAACTTAAGCTGAAGCAGAAAGAGATGGCCAGGAAGCTTGCCGGTTATGCCGAAGTATATGTTAATGATGCCTTCGGAACAGCTCACAGGGCTCATGGATCCACTGCGGTCATCGCTGATTTCTTCCCTAAGGATAAGATCATGTTCGGATTTCTTATCAACAGCGAGCTGGCAGCAATGGACAAAGTGCTGCACAATGCCCAGCATCCTTTTACTGCAATCATGGGAGGCGCAAAAGTGTCGGATAAGATCCTTCTTATTGAGAATCTTCTCAACAGGGTTGATAACCTTATCATAGGGGGAGGGATGACGTATACCTTCGTAAAAGCAAAGGGAGGAAAAATAGGAAAATCTTTGTGTGAGGAGGACAAACTCGACCTGGCACTCAGGATCCTGGAGAAGGCAAAGGAGAAAAATGTAAACCTTTACCTGCCGGTCGACAGCCTTAACGGGGATAAGTTTGACAATGAGGCCAATATTAAAGTTACGGCAATCGACGCCGTGGATGATGACTGGATGGGACTCGACATCGGAGAAAAAACAATCAGCGAATTTTCTGCAGTCATTGAGAAATCAAAGACTATACTGTGGAACGGTCCCATGGGAGTTTTTGAAATGGAAAAGTTTTCAAAGGGAACAACATCCATAGCAAAAGCTATCGCATCAGCAACATCAAAAGGGGCATTCAGTCTTATCGGAGGCGGTGACTCTGTAGCAGCAGTAAACAAGAACGGACTCGCTGATAAAGTAAGTTATGTTTCAACCGGAGGCGGAGCAATGCTTGAATATATGGAAGGCAAGAAGCTGCCCGGAATTGTGGCAATCAGGGGAGAGTAAACAGGATTTCCTTTTATTCATACCAGGAAATCCTTCAGGTATATCCGTTGTTTATGGTTTTTGGATTAAACAATCCAGGAATGTCCTGAACACTTAATCCTGTATTTCAGTTATATTTGCATCAGTCATGAGAAAATATCTGATAACAGTATTATTATTACTGTCATTTCTTACAGGTTGTAAGAAGGACAACGGTTCAGAGTATACCGGAACCTTTACCATTGATAACTCACTTTATGGCATGGGGCCATATTATGCCCTCGGTTTCTCCTTTTCCCTCGGCAAGGAGGTATCAACCCTTGACGATCCGGGGCCTGATATCACTCTCATTGCCGATGTTGACATTGATGGAACGATCCGGAGGCTTTTGCTGCAGACGGAAAATTTCAAAAGTTCCTTTTTCAAATATGGACAGTATTCAGATGCTGCATCCGCATCAGCTGCTTTTAATAACCTTGCATCAGTTACCGTACCGGCATGGGTGGAGTCGGGAGAAAATATTGAGCCGAACCAGATCTGGATATTCCGGACCAGCACGGAACATTATGCAAAGTTCAGGGTCATAAGCACTCTTGCCGAGAAACGAAGCGGGAATGCTTACGCCGAATGCACATTTGAATGGGTTTACCAGCCTGACGGGACTTTAACTTTCCCCGATAAATGAGATTTGACAATCCTGATAGAATTTTCAGCATCAGAACTCAGGAGGAATTCCGGCAGACAGCCCTGGAAGTATTTCAATATCAGGCAACAAATAACAATATATATAACCTTTTCCTGAAAAGCCTTGGAAAGGATTACAGGCTCGTTAGACATCTGAGGGAAATCCCCTTCATGCCGGCCGTATTCTTCCGTAGCCATAAAGTCATCATTGAAAATGCGGAAGTTAAAGTTGTTTTTGAAAGCAGTGCCACCACCGGGGCAACACCCGCCCGTCATTATGTGCATGATCCGAAAATTTACGCAAATAGTTTTCTGAAAAATTTCGCAATCGTTTACGGCGATCCTTCACAATATATGATCTCCGCACTTCTGCCATCTTACCAGGAACGGGGCAACTCGTCGCTTGTCTATATGATGGACAGGATTATAAAAGAAAGCGGACATCCGTTGAGCGGATTTTACGGTAGCAATCTGGACAGGCTTTTATCAAATATTGATACGGCCAGGTCAGAAAATCAGAAAGTATTACTGATAGGTGTCACCTTTGCGCTTCTCGACCTGGCTGAAAAATATTCCCCCGACCTTTCGGGAGTAATTGTAATGGAAACCGGTGGGATGAAAGGGAGAAGAAAAGAGTTAACCAGGGAGGAACTTCATGGGATACTGAAAAGCAGATTTAATGTCGGTGAAATTCACTCAGAATATGGGATGACGGAACTGATGAGCCAGGCATATTCAACAGGCAATGGTATTTTCCGTACGCCCCCATGGATGAAGATCCTTTTAAGGGATCCGCGGGACCCTCTTTCCGTTATTGATGAGGAGATGACAACAGGCGGACTGAATATTATTGATCTGGCCAATATATATTCCTGTTCCTTTATATCAACAGGCGACCTTGGAAGACTTCACAGGGATGGAGCTTTCGAGGTACTTGGAAGGTTTGACGGGAGTGACATAAGAGGATGCAACCTTATGGTTGAATAAAAACCAGATCCAATTAAGCTTCAGTTTTCCGGTCAGAATCCAGGACCGTATATCACATTACAAATAGATGATCCTGTTCTTTGCAGCGCTCTCATAGATAGCAAGCACAAGTTCAACAGCCTTCCGGGCTTCGACGGCATCTATAGCAGGCTTACGCCGTGCATCAATAGCTTCGGTGATGTCGAGGAACTGCCGTATATGTCCTTCATCGCTGATGGCTTTGGGGTCGGAGACTCCTCCACCTGAAGTGTGAGTCCCTGAAAAACGGTCCCTTACCATCTGGTCATCATTTAATTCTTCAGCAAACTCCCATGTTTTTATAACTTCCTCTTCAAGCACTACGGACCCTTTTGTCCCCAGTATTTCAATTTTTCTGAAAAATCCAGGATTAACCGCAGTTGAAGCTTCAATGACCCCAAGCGCCCCGTTGCTGAATTTCAATGCTGCCACTGCCGTATCCTCAACCTCAATATCCACGTGCCCCGGAGAGGAGGTGAATGCACAAACCGAATCCACCTTTCCCATGAACCACTGAAGCAGATCGACCGAATGGATACCCTGGTTCATGACAGCTCCTCCGCCGCCATCACTGATGCTGCCCCGCCATTTCACCTCATTGTAATAAGCCTGGTTCCTGAACCATTTGACATATACGTCACCAAGGACAAATTTACCGAAACGACCTGCATCAATTGCTTTCCGGAGTTCCTTGTTTACATCTGAAAACCTCATCGGGAATATTCCCGAGACGATCACATTGTTCTTAATACCTGCTTCTATGATCATGTCACAACGTTCCAGCGTTATTTCAAGGGGTTTTTCAATTATGCAGTGTTTCCCCTCGCTTATTGCCCTGAGCGCAGGTTCAAGATGATGGCCCGATGGAGTGCAGATGCAAACTACGTCAATATCAGGATCCCTGCACAGGTCATCAGGACTCTCAAAGATCCTGCATGAATATCTGTGCCCGAATGATGAGCTCCTTGCGGGGTCTGTATCATAAATTCCTGCCGGGCCTGTGCCGGTTATTGCCTGAATAGCCCTCGCATGGACATCAGCGATTCCGCCGGCACCTATTATGCCAAAACCATGTTTCATTCTGAAAGATATATTAGTTTTTTATGTGATTGAGATCATTCAAATTTTATCGAGAAAAGGTCAGCATCCCTGAGCCGGATCCTGAGCCTGATCTGCTTTCCCTCGAGGCCATCAATCGAACCTCCCGGTCTTTTCCATTCAACATGCCTTTCTATCTCGTTACCGATCAAAGGGATACAGTCACTGAACGAATAGCCTTCAATAACTTGGTTCTTTTCATCAGTTATTTCAAACAGAATATGCCCGGCCGCTGAGGTTGAAAAATTGATCAGCAGGCTTTTCCCTGAAAAAGTAAATGGTCTGGTAATAATCTCCCCTGGCATATAACCTGCCTGCAGGGAAGTAAATCCGTCGATCCGGAGGCTGTATCGGTGAAGGTGCGTGCCAGGCTGTGCATAATCCTGGTTTACATAGAATGACATTTCTTTTGCACTGGTCGGTACAACGTTAAGAGCCGGATAGTTGGTTCTGGAAACCCAGTTCTCCAGCCCGATTCCCGGCCTGAGGAACCCTTCCATAAAGGTTCTCTGGTATGAGTTTCCTCCTCTTGATGTCATGAGTACGGCATCGGAACAGTCGTGATAATATGAAGGATTGACATTCAGTCTTTTAGCCTGGCTGTCTGTAATGATTTGTTTACCCGGGAAAAATCTTGCGGCGATTGACACGTAAATATGAGGCGCCCTGAAGTAAGGGCTTGTCTGATTTGTATACAGCTCTTCAGGCTCCGTCGCTCCAAAATCCATCACTACCGGAGAAGTCCAGTTCATGAAATCACCCGAAGTGCTCCTGGCAACGGAGCGTATTTGTTTTCCTCCGGAATTTATCCAGACCCTGAAATAGCACACGTAAAGGTTTTCATGCGACGACCAGAAACAGACATTCTGGGAGTCAAACTGACCCCCTTTGACAACCGGTTGGTCATGAATCCTTTCCCAGTGAATCCCGTCGACCGAACCGTAAGGGATAAGTCCCTCATTCAGCCCTCCAAAAGCTTTGAATCTGTATTTGTCAGTCCTTGAAGGATTTGAGTCGAGAAACGGGGAAAAATTATGAGTTACGGGAGCCGCATCTGCAAGGATGATGTTATTGTTGCGGGAACCCTTAATCTCAAATAAGCCAAGACCGGGTTTGGTCCAGTTTATTCCGTCTGCCGATTCAGCGTAGCAGGTTACTTCGGCATTGCTTCCGTCGCTCCCGGCCGAAGGTATTCCCCTGTAATACATCCTGTAAAGGCTTGTGTCTTTGATTATGGTCGTGTATCCTGAAAAAACTCCTTCCCAGGATTTGTTGAAAAAGATCACGGGACCTTCGTCCACCGGTTTATGCATTACCAGCCTGCAATTTTGCATTGATTCAATAAGAAAGCTGTCAACGAATAGCTCAAGTCGCGATCCGAGGTTAACTGATCCGTCTGAACCGGAATTCTGGGCGAATGACTGAGTTGGTGCACCGCAGGTTATTATAAAAAATATGCATAAGAACAGAAGAGTATCAGTAGGTTTCATATTTCCTGAATTCAGATTTGTGATAGCTATTTAATTACAGTCTATCGGAGGGTAGGATAAAATGCGTTCTCCATGTGTTCGATATCTGATGTTGCTCCTTTGTGAATGATGGTTATTATATCGAAGCGGCTCTCCTTTTCAATACCATATTTCCGTATATAGTTGTCGGCTGCGAATATTATTGTCCGTTGCTTCTGACTGGTTACGGCATCAGCAGGTTTTAGAAATGTATCGCTTGACCTGGTTTTTACCTCGACAAAAACAATAAAATCCCTGTTTTCTGCAACAATATCAATTTCCGACTTGCCCGATCTCCAGTTCCTGTGCCGGATTGTGTAACCGGAATTTTTCAGATGTTCTGCAGCCTGATCTTCACCGGATTTTCCAAGGGTGTGTGAATCTGCCATCGCGTGATTGTATAAACCTATACCATTTTATATCTCAATGAGCTTGTTCCTTATGGCAAAAAGGATGAGGCTTGCAGTATTCTTTGAGTTGGTTTTTCCAAGCAGATTTGCCCTGTGCTTGTCGACTGTTCTTTTGCTGATAAAAAGTGCTTCTGCAATCTCCTGGTTGGAAAGTCCCTCGCATATTTTTATAAGGATCTCCTTTTCCCTCTTTGACAGGTTGGCGGTTTTGCTCTCATTTTCACGATGCTTGATCTTCTGGATGACATGGTATAACAGCTCCTGGGAGAAAAAGCTGCCTCCCTTTCTCACGGTGATGATTGCGTCCTTGACTTCGGATATATCGGAATCCTTGAGAATGAATCCTTTTGCACCGGCATCAACCATTTTATAATAATACTCCTCCTCTCCATACATTGAAAGGGCGATAATATCAATTGTCGGGCATAGTCTTAGTCCTCTCCGTGTTGCTTCAATACCGTCCATTTCAGGCATGTTGATGTCCATAAGGGCAACATCGGCTTTGGTATCCCTTAGGACTTTCAGGAATTCCTGGCCGTTTGAAGCTTCGCCTGCAACCTCGAAATCAGGAAACGCATTCAGCAGGATCTTTAAACCATTTCGAAAAAGCTGATGGTCATCTGCAATGATAATTCTGATTTTATCCATGTGTTAAGTTCTTTTATTACAGGCTCATTCAATGATCTTGATAAGAGCGCTGGTCCCTTTCCCCGGAGTGCTTTCAAGAATAAAAACCCCGTCAATCGATTTGACACGTGTATCTATGTTCGATAGTCCCATGCCCTTCCCGTCTTCGTTATTGAGAGCGTTCGTATCGAACCCCCGGCCGTTATCATTAAACTGCAAGGTAATAAATTTTTCATGTTTGTTCAGTTCAATTTCTATCCTTGAAGCTCCTGAATGACGGATTGAATTGTTAATAAGTTCACAGGCCGCCCGGTAAATAACCACCTCCTTTTCGTTCTCGAGCCGGTATTTGTCCATATTTGACTTAAAGTCGACCTCTATCACCTTGGTCTGGTTTATCTTCATCGTGAACGCGCTCAGAGCACTTGAGAGTCCGAAGTTCGAAAGAACATGCGGGCTAAGGTTGTTTGAAATATCTTTAATCGTATTGATTGCCTCATTAATAAGGTGATTGGTATTGTTCAGAATGGTATTTCCGGGATTGTCCTTTATCCTTCCCCCCAGTGCCGACATCGACATCTTGATTGTGGAAAGCAAAGGGCCCAGGCCGTCATGAAGATCATTTGCAAAACGCTTCCTTTCATTTTCCTCAGTCATTATTATTGCATTTATGACCCTTTTCTCAGCCCTGGAACGGTCAATTTCAGCACGCTTCAGAAAATAGAAAAGCTCGCGTATCAGGACAACACCCACGATGATCATGAATGATATCAGCACACCCATCCATTCGTCGATCATCTGCCAGGTATATGAAGGTGTCCCCCTGAAATACTCGAAAAACTGAATTATCTTTCTCACGGCCATAAAGACGAATGACAGGGAGAGAAGTATCCAGGAGAGCCTGTATTTTGTGAGCTTTACGAATCTGAGAGCAATGATCGCAGCTATAATCTGCAGAATTATCGAGATTACAAGAGCTACAAGTCTAACCATGGGATAAAAGTATGGATTATTATACAAAAGTAGAAGTAATTTTAAATCCGCGCATAAACGTTTCAAAGGTATTACGGAGAAGATCTTGGGCAGCCAATCACTTGTATATAATTCACTTGCTGGTCTGATCACGGGTATAACCACATTATATCATTATAGTCTTTATGACCTTAATCCTCTTTGACATTACACCTTTTTGCTACCTTTATCCTTTCAATTTCAGATATGAGGTTACTATATAATATAGGTATTTACTTATATGTGTCTGTTGCCAGGATCATGTCGCTTTTTGACTTGAAGGCCAGGCAATGGACAGTTGGCAGGAAAGGCTGGGAAGACTTGCTGCGTCAGAGGACAGTCAGGGATGATAAATATATCTGGATCCATTGTGCCTCACTGGGTGAATTTGAGCAGGGACGCCCTGTAATTGAAGCGATAAGGAAGGACATGCCTGGTAAAAAGATCATTCTGACCTTCTTTTCTCCGTCGGGATATGAGATAAGAAAAAACTATTCCGGTGCAGACATCGTATGTTACCTTCCGGCCGATACCCCACAGAATGCAGATTCATTTGTTTCGATGGTCAATCCCGGGATGGCTGTGTTTGTGAAGTATGAGTTCTGGAACAATTATACTCTTGCCCTTAAGAGAAAAGGAGTTCCCATGTACCTCATATCGGGGATATTCAGACCTGATCAGCATTTTTTCAAATGGTACGGTTCATTTTTCAGAAAGATCCTTTTCAGGTTTACTCACTTGTTTGTCCAGGATTCAGGGTCACTTGAACTACTGAAAGGCATAGGCCTGAAGAATGTCTCCCTTGCCGGAGATACAAGGTTTGACAGGGTTCTGGAGATTGCAGAATCAGCAGGTAAGATCCCCATGCTTGACATTTTCCGGGGCGATGAAAAATTGTTTCTCGCCGGGAGCAGCTGGAAACCTGATGAGGAAATAATCTCAGGGTACATCAACCGGGATCCTGATAGAATGAAGTGGATTTTTGCACCTCATGAGATTGATGAGTCAAACATTTCCCGTCTTGAATCTTTATTCAGTACCACGGTTGTGAGGTTCTCAGGACTGACAGCTGAAAATGCAGATGCCAGGGTTCTGATAATTGACAATATAGGAATGCTGTCTTCAGCATATCAGTATGCATATATTGCAGCAATAGGCGGAGGATTCGGGAAAGGCATACACAATATACTTGAGGCTGCCTGCTGGGGAGTCCCGGTGATTTTTGGCCCCAATCATAAAAACTTCAGAGAAGCAGTTGATTTAATTAATCAAAAAGGGGCAGCCAGCTTTAAGACATTTGAGGAATTTTCGGATATGGTTGACAGATGGCTGAAGGATGAGGACTTTTACTTAAAATCTTCAAAAACATCGCGTGACTATGTTACTCAAAATGCCGGTGCCACGAGGGTTATAATGTCA